>JAEZEN010000062.1 GCA_023433185.1 Pseudomonadota bacterium
GCGAACACCGCCGTCTGCCAGGACATCTGGAGGCCGAGCGCGTTGAACCAGAGGAGGAGCGCGAGGCCGAGCACCGACTGGGGGAAGAAGATCGGCAGCAGCACCAGCTTCTGGTACCAGGAGCGTCCCTTCCAGTCGTAGCGGGCGAAGGCGAGCGCCCCGAAGAAGGCGAGCAAAACGGCGATCACCGTCACCAGCGCGGCGATCGTCAGCGACGTCTTCAGGATCTGGTGGATCTCGATCGAGGCGAGCGTCTTGTCCCACCAGTCCAGCCCCCACTTCGGGACCGGGAAGAGGAAGTAGCGGCCTGCGGTGAGCGAGGCGAGCGTGATCGAGAGGCTCGGCACGTAGAGGAACAGGACGACGGCGATCGTCCAGACGATGATCAGCGCGCGGCGGACGCGGGAGGCGCGGGTCTCCATCGCTCAGCGCCTCCCGAGGAAGCGGTCGAGGTCGAAGCGGCGGAGGGCGAGCAGCACGAGGATGCCGACGATCAGCATCAGCAGCACCGCAAGCGCCGCGCCGAGCGGCCAGTTCTGCGCGTAGGTGAAGGCGATCTCGATGTCGTGGGTGATCGGGATGACCTGCTGGCCGCCGAGCACCTTGTATTCGGCGATCGCCCCGACGGCGAGGACGAAGGTCAGCAGGCAGCCGATCAGCAGGCCGGGCGTCGACAGCGGCAGTTCGACCTCGCGGAACACCTGCCACCGCGTCGCGCCGAGGTCGGACGCCGCCTCGCGCGCATCGTTCGGCACCATCGAGATGCCGAGCGTCAGCGGGAACAGCATGAAGGGCAGGTAGACGTAGACCATGCCGAGGAGGATCGCCGGCGTCGTGAACAGCATGCTCTCCGGCTCGATGCCGAACATCGTCTTCAGCGAGCCGAGCATCACGCCGTTCTTGATGAGGAACAGCACCCAGCCATAGAGCCGGACGTTCTCGGAGACGAAGAGCGGGATGACGAAGAGGAGCGTCACCAGGGTCGACCACTTGCCGAAGACGCGGACGAGCCCGTAGGCGACGGGATACGAGACGAGGATCAGGATCACCACCGTCGCCGCCGCCATGCCGAGCGACCAGAGCAGCGAGATGTACGTCGTCGACTGGAAGATGGTGACGTAGTTCTCGAGCGTCGGCGCGTGGCCGAGGCCGAAGGTCCGCGGCGGCATGAACGAGAAGCCGATGACCGCGAGCAGCGGCGCGGCGAAACCGACGAGCAGGAACAGGATCACCGGCAGCGCCGAGCGCAACCCGGCCGAGAGGCGGAAGCCCGGCCCGTCCTCGACCCGGTCGCTCCGGCTCGTCATCGGTCGGCCACCACGATCGAGTCGGCGGCGTTCCAGCCGATCAGCACCTCCTGGTCGAGGCCGCCGGCGAACGGCTCGTGGCGCAGCTTCTCGAGCACGAAGACATGCGCCCCCACCCGCACCTGGTACTGGATGCGCGAGCCGAGGGCATATTCGTTGTAGAGCCGCCCGACGACGTGGTTGTCGGTGTCGCCGGGCTTCTCGACGAAGCGCAGGAACTCGGGCCGGACGACGAGGAAGCCCGATCCCGAGACGCCGCTCATCGCCGCCGGCGCCACCATCTCGTGCGGGACGTGCTCCGCCTTGAGGCGCCCGTCGGCCAGCACCGACACCGGCACGACGTTCACGTCGCCGATGAACTCGGAGACGAACTTCGAGTTGGGCGCGGTGTAGATTTCGTGCGGCGTGCCGATCTGGACGAGCTTGCCGTCGCGCATGACGCCGATCCGGTCGCTCATCACCATCGCCTCCTCGAGGCTGTGGGTGATGTAGACGAAGGTCTTCCTCGTCTCGCGGTGGATGTCCTTCAGCTCCTTCTCGAGCGTCTTGCGGAGCTTGTAGTCGAGGGCGGAGAGCGGCTCGTCGAAGAACAGGATCTCGGGATCGAAGGCGAGCGCCCGGGCCAGCGCGACGCGCTGCCGCTCGCCCCCGGAGATGCGGTTCGGCGGCCGGCCGTAATAGTGGTCCGGCAGGCGGAGCATCCTCATCCGTTCCAGTGCCCGCGCCTTGCGCTCCTCCCTCGGCACGCCGCGGATCTTCAGCGAGAACTCGATGTTCTCGCCCACCGACTTGTGCGGGAACAGGGCCAGCGACTGGAAGACCATGCAGGTCGGCCGCTTGTTCGCCGGGATGTCGTTGATCCGGGCGCCGCGGAGGATGATGTCGCCCGAGGTCGGGGTCTCCATGCCGGCGAGCATGCGGAGCAGCGTCGTCTTGCCCGAGCCCGACGGGCCGACGATGGTGAACATCTCGCCCTCGCGGATCTCGAGGTCGACATGGTCGACCGCGTCATGCCCGGCGAAGGTCTTGGTCAGGCTGCGGAGCGTGAGGATCGGACCGTCACCAGCCATGGCGCGCTGCGTAGCTCTGCATCGTAGGGGGTACCCGCATCACACATTGAATCCGACGGCGGCGCCCGCTGCCGGGCACCGCCGCGATGTTGCCGGCTGCTAGCCGCCCGAGCCTTCGCGCTTTGCGGCGGTCATCAGGTCGAGGAGCTTGTCGTAGTCGGGTACGATATCGTACTCGACGCAGCGTGCCATGTCCTCGTCGAGGCTGTCCCACTGGATCGCCTCGAGCTCATCCGCCGTGAAGAGGTCGAAGCACGCCTTGTTGCCCATCTGGGTGACGGGGTTGAAGGTGCCCTCGGCGAAAGCGACGCGGTGGGCGACTTCGGGATCGTGGACGTATTCGAGGAACGTCGAGGCCAGCGGCGAGAGCTGCGGATTGTTGACGGTCGACGTCACCTCGATCCACGCGATGCCGCCCTTGCCGCCCTCCATCGGACCCCTGAGCGGCGTGATGCCGCGGATGTTCAGGTAGCCGTCGGCGCGGGCCGGCGAGGCGCTGTAGGTGCCGCCCGTCATGTGGAAGTCGATCTCGCCGGCGACGAGCGCCTGGTTCATGGTGGCGATGTCACCCACCACCTTCGCCCCGCCGAAGACCTTCTTCGCCGTCTCGGCGAACTGTGCGACCTCGTCGTCGGTGTGCTCCCGGAACGGGTCGAAGCCGGCGATGACGCAGATGTTGAAGACGTTCCAGTCGTCCGACTCGAGGATCCCGTACCTGCCCGCATTGGCGGGGTCGACAAACAGGTCCCAGCCGACATCCTCTGCGGTTTCACGGCTGATCTTGTCGGTGTCGACGACGTAGCTGTACGGACCGAAGCGCTGGATGATGCCGAGGAGTTCCTCGCCGTCATCGCTCATGCACCACCTGTAGGGCCATTCGAAGCCGGGGAGCATGTCGGCGAAGAAGGGCTCGAAGGTCGCCTTGTCGAGCGGCTTGATCAGCCCCTCGGGATACATGACCTTGCGCGCCCACGGATTGTTGACGTTGATCAGATCCCAGATGTTGGTCTCGCCGGCGCGCAGCCGGTTGATCATCGTCGGGTCGTTGGTCAGCGACTCCGCCCGGATCGTCGCGTTGTGCGCGGTGCGGAACGGATCGAGCACCTCGGCCGAGTTGTAGCCCTCCCAGCAGAGGATGTTCATCTCGTTCTCGCGCGCCGCGAGCGCCGAGCGGAACGCGCCCGGCACGGTGCCCGCCGCAAAGGCTGCTGCCCAGACGGCCGACTGCTGCATGAAATTGCGTCGATTGATGGCCATGTTCTTCTCCACTCCCTGCCTGTCACGATCGGCGCACCCGGCGCCTTTGCCCTGTCAAGACGGCGGTTTTTCGCGGATTTCTGCCGGATCGCGCGCCGCCACTTTCGTCCGAACGCAATTACCCAAGCGGCACTATCCCATCGACCCCGCCGAGGCTCTTGACCCGAAGTGCATCAAACTTGACACACGCCCGTCACGCATTCCCGCAACGCCCGCAGGACACTTGCACGTCGCATGCCATGCAAGCCCGCGCGTCGCGTGCCATCGAACCGGCACGTCGCATGCCATGCAAGCACGCGCGTCGCGTGCCATCGAACCGGCATGCGGGCGGCCAACCCCCTACAGGCCCATCATCGCCTTCAGTTCGGCGGCCGACATCACCTGGCAGTAGATCATGTTGAGGATCTCGAGCTCCTTATGATGGAGTTCGTCCGATCCCGCCGCGCAGCCGTCCTCGACCACCACGACGTTGAAGCTCTCGTCGGCAAGGCTCCGCACCGTCGACGACACGCACTGGACGGTGAAGACGCCGCAGCAGACCACGTTGCGGATGCCCATGTTGGTCAGCAGCAGCCGGAGGTTCGAGCCGGTGAGCGCGCTGTCGGTCATCTTGGTGACGACGATCTCGTCGCCGACCGGCGCCAGTTCGGGAACGATCTGGGATTCCCAGTCGTCCTTGGGCAGGAGCAGGTCGTTCCAGCCCGGCTTGCGGTGGCTCAGCGAGCGCTCGCGTCCCGCCCGGGTGTGGCTGGCGATGCGGGCGTGGAGGCAGTCGATGCCGGCCTTCCGGAATCGGGCGAGGAGGTCCGCCGTGGTGGGCACGAGCACCGTCTCCAGCCGCTCGTGGAACGGCGTCCAGAGGTCGTAGCGCGCCTGTTCCTCGGGCGAAAGCATCGTCCGGTCGGGTCGCTTCCGGTAGGTGTTCTGGACATCGATGACGAGCAGCGCCGTCTCGGCCGGCACCAGGTCGAGGTCTGGCGGCTCCGGCGCGCCGAGATAGTAGATCGAGCGGTAGTCGGTCTTCCAGTTCATGGCAGGGTCCGGCAACGGTAACACGTGCGTGCTTCGAGGCCCCGCCCCCGGCCGAGCACCTCAGCATGAGGAGGCTGGGAGACCTCCCGACTGCATCGTCGATGGAGAGCGACACACGCCCTCATCCGGAGGTGCTCCGCGAAGCGGAGCCTCGAAGGACGCACGACATCGATCCCATCGTCTCCTCTCCTCAGAACCGATAGGTGAACAGCCCGCGACGCTCGTACACGGCGGCCGCCTCCTCGACAAAGGCCGCCATGCGCGTCGCACCGTAGGTCTCGCGCAGCGTCCGCGCGGCCTCCAGGAGCGGCCCCTTGTCGGTCGCCCGGCCGGGGCGGAGCAGTTCGTACACCGCCATGATGAAATCCTGCGGCACGTCGCAGAGTTCGGCGGCGCGCTCGAAATTGGCGGCGAGCGTCCCGCGGCCGGCGGCGCGGGCGATCTCGGCCTGCTGGCGGAGCGCGTCCGGCGTGATGCTGAGGTCGTCGAGCGTCACGTCGCCCGAGACGACGCCATCGAGGGTGATCGCCGCGAGCGGCTTGCCGCCGCGCCCGCGCACGAGGTCCGGCCGCTTCTCGGCGAGCGGATAGTCGGCGATGCCGAGCTTCTCGTTCATTCCGCGGCCTCCGCGTAGCTGACCACGAGCGCCTCGGGCGCCGCGCCGTCGACCGTGAGCGAGGTCTCGATGGCGTAGATCAGGGCGACCCGCGCGTGGAAGCGCGAGCCCATCGCCTCGCCGTGCTGGGGCACCACCACCGGCTCCGGCAGTTCTCCCTGCGCGTGGCGCGCGGCGTTGAAGCCGAGGGCGCGGTAGTGGCCGAGATTGGTGATCGGGGCGTTGGAGAACAGTTCGAGGTTGTTGTGCGGCAGGCGGTCGGCATGGTGGATCACCGCGGTGCCCTTGGCCTGGATGCCGATGCCGACCTTCGACCCCGAGAGCCGCGCGGCCGACAGGCCGAGGAAGGACGTGTCGGCGGTGTGCCGCAGCCGGACGATTCGGGCGACACCGCCGCCCTCCCCGATCCCGGCGACCAGTGCCTTGAGGAGATCGTCGATGGCGATCCCCGAGAGGGTGCGGAACAGCTTCACGCCGAAGGCCGGCGAGACGCCGATCACCACCTCGCGCGGATCGCTGCCCACCGTCGCCTCGCCCATGCCGCGGAGCGCGATGCCGCCCGAGACGTGGCGGGCGAATTCGGATTCCTCCGACAGCACGGTCTCGCGGTCGAGCACGTCGCGGATGCCGTTGATCTCCTGCCGTCGCGCCTCGGAGACCCGGTACCCCGTGCCGGGGCCGAGGTAGTCGTTGGGGTCGTTGACGGCCGAGACCACACGACCGTTCCTCACGACCGCGGAGGTCTGCAGGTAGTCGCCAGAGATACGGAGCTTGACGACATAGAGGAGATTCTCGGCCTCCTCCCGGAAGCCGCGGGCGTCGAGGGCGCGGATCACGTCGAGCACGTTGACGCGCCTTTCCTGGATCGCCTCCGAGATGCGGGCCACCTGGCCGGCGCTGTAGCTTGCGGTCTCGTCCGACCCCGAGGCGACGACGACGCTCGCCTTCATGTCGCGGGTCGGCTCGGCGAGGCCGAGTTCCTCGAAGACCGCGGCGATCGCGTCGACCGCGCGGACCCGGAGATCGAGCGCGCGCTCCTCGCCGATCGGCGTGAGCCCGCCGTCGGCCTCGAAGTCCCGCTGGAGGACGAGATAGTCCTCGAGCTCCTCTCCGTTGAGGAGCGAGGGATTGAACGAATTGTCGTACTTGAGGATCGACCCGAAGCCCGAGCAGATCAGGTCCGAGCCACCGATCAGGTAGGGCAGGATCTTGGCGCCCACCCGGATCTCGGACTCGGTCGAGCGCGCGTCGTTGCCCGAAGCGCATTCGAGGTCGAGCCACACGGCGATCAGGTTCTCCGCCATCAGCTCGCGGACGCCGCCCGGCACCGTCGCCGTCACCGGCGCGCCGTCGATGCCGCCGTTCTGGGTGCCCTGCACGCCCATGGCCCGCTGGAGGCAGAGGCAGCGCGCCTCGAGATAGAGGAGCGACTTCGACTCGTGGAAGCCCATCAGCAGCTCCGAGCCGGCACCCGACGTGCACCGCATCTTGATGCCGCGCGAGGCATAGGCGGTGGCGAGGAACGCCTTCGACCACGGCGTGTCGTCGCCGTCCATGAAGGCATGCTCGGTGCCGTAGACCGAAACCGTCTCGGCATAGGACGTGAAGCCGGCCATGCCGATCTTCAGTTCCTCCGCCTCCTCGCTCGCGCACTGGAACAGCGTGCCGGCGCGGCCGACCGAAGCGCCGACGCAGCAGGCAACCGCGTTCGACCACGCGTTCCGCGAGACCCGCATCGTCGTCTCGATCTCGTCGAAGCCCAGGCCGACGGCGATGGCGGCGTCGGCGGCGAGCTGGAGCGGATCGTCCTTGGCGTTGGTGACGTGGCCCTGGTTGCCCGGCGTCTTCCGCGCCCGCATCTTCGAATAGGCGAACGCGATCTCCATGGCGTTCAGCTCGGCCACCACCTCGGCGAGCTTGGCCGGCGTCATGCCATGGGCAAGCCGGGTCAGTTCGGTGCGCGGCACATTCATGTCGACAAGCATCCGCGCGATCTGCGCGGACGGCATGGCCATGGCCTCGGGCGTGACCGCCGGGTCGATATGGTAGCGCGCGACGAAGATGTCGATCATGTCGAAGTCGGCTTCGGCGACGCCGTCGAGCGACACCACGCGACCGTCGACGATCCCGATGCCGGGCTTGGGATCGTGCGGGCTATGGAAGGCAGCGAAGCCGTTCTCCGCGTCCTCGACGGCGAACCGGTCGAGCCGCAGCGGTCGATCGTCCCAGTCCGCGAAGCGCCGCCACCGGTTCGCACCCATCAACGCACCTCCCGTCGGCGAGCCGTCCGCCGATCGCCCGAGACTGACCGGCGCACGCGCCCCGGTCAACGGGGATCGCGAGGCACCGCGGCCGCGGGGCGCGGGCCGGGTCTTGACGGCTCCTCCCCTTCCCTCCTACGTCGGGCGGCAAGAAAAGGGAGGACCGTTTCCGTCATGGCCGATTTCTACGAGCACTTCCTCGAGGTCCAGACCGGCGCCGCCCGGCTCGCGGAGCCGATCGACGCCGCCATCTCGATGCTCCTCGAACGAGGTGCCGAGAACGTCTTCTTCCTCGGCACCGGCGGCGCCGCGATCCTGATGCAGCCGGCGGCCCAGATGCTCTCCGCGGGCTCCGTGTTTCCGGCCTACGCGCCGCTCTCGGCGGAACTGGTGCTCGGCGGCTCGCGCCACCTCGGGCCGAAGTCGATCGTCGTCATCCCGTCCCTCTCCGGCACGACCAAGGAGAGCATCGCCGCGATGGACTACTGCAAGGCGCGCGGCGCCACCGTCATCACCCTCGTCGGAAGCGCCGACACCCCGCTCGGCAAGGGCGGCGACCACGTCTTCGTCAACGCCGCGGACGACGAGACCTCGACGGAATCGTTCTATCTCCAGTCGCTGTTCCTCGCGCTGTCGATCATGCGCCACCGCGACGGCTTCGGCGGCTATGCCGCCTTCGTCGAGGACTCGGCGCGCCTGCCCGAGGCGCTGCTCGCCGCCAAGCGCGGCTTCGACGAGAAGGCCGAGGCGTTCGCCGAGAGCATCAGGGACACGCCCTGGCACATCATCACCGGCGCCGGGGCGATGTGGCCCCAGGCCTTCTACTACGGCATGTGCATCCTCGAAGAGATGCAGTGGATCCGCACCCGGCCGGTCCACGCGTCCGACTTCTTCCACGGCACGCTGGAACTGGTCGAGCCGGGCGTCAGCGTCATCCTCCTCAAGGGCGAGGACGAATACCGGCCCCTCGCCGACCGCCTCGAGGCCTTCGCCCGCGACAAGACCGACCGGCTGACGGTATTCGACACCGCGACGATCGACCTGCCCGGCATCTCCGCCGGGACCCGCGCGCTGATCTCACCGATCGTTGCCGCGACCGTCCTCGAGCGGGTGAGCGACCACCTCGCACGGATGCGGAACCACCCGCTCACCACCCGCCGCTACTACCGCCGCGTCGCGTACTGATCCCGATGGCCGGGACCGTCGCGGCCACCGTCGGGGACAACTGCATCGACCGCTACCTGCCGCTCGGCCGCACCACGGTCGGCGGCAACGCGGTCAATGTCGCGGTGCACCTCGCCCGCCTCGGCATCGGCGCCGCCTATCTCGGCGCAATCGGTGCCGATGCGGAGGGAGAGCGCGTCCTTGCCGCGCTTCGCGGCTTCGGCGTCGACGTCTCGCATGTGCATTCGCTGCCCGGCATCATGACCGGGACCACCGACATCACCTTCGGGCCTGGCGGCGAGCGCATCATCGGCCACGAGGAACTGGGCGCCTGCGCCGCCTACCGCCCCTCCGGGGACGAGATGACGCTCCTTGCGGGCATGCGCCACGTCCACATCGGCTGGCTCGACGACGGCGGCGCGGTGAAGCGCGCGCTCGTGGCCGCCGGTGTCGACGTCTCGCAGGACCTCTCGGTCACTTCGCCGGCGGCCGGCCGGAGCCCCGAGGGTCTGGCGGTCGCCTTGGCCTCGGCCGGAGCCTCGCTCGACGAGGGTGAGGCGGTCGCCGCATCGCTCCTCGCCGCGGGCGCCCGCACCGCCGTCGTCACCTGCGGCCGGGCGGGCAGCGTCGCGGCGAGCGCCGGCGGCACGGCCCGGATGGATGCCGTACCGGTCGAGGTGGTCGACACGCTCGGCGCCGGCGACACCTTCATCGCCGGCTTCCTGGCGGGCCGTCTGAGCGGCGAATCCCTCGGAGACTGCCTCCGCAAAGGTCGCGATGCGGCGGCTGCAACCTGCGGTCATCTCGGCGGATTCCCACAGGTTCCGGGCCTGCTGAGATGACGCTGACGTGACAGGTTCCGATTGCCGCACCGGTTCCGGTTGGCTACTGTTCGGACCACGGTCGGCTTGCCGGCCAGGGAGGAACTGATCGTATCCACCCCCCCGTGGGGTAGTTGTGGCGTCGTCTTGGGGCGGCGCCTGTTAGGGAGGACTGACTCATATGAACACCAAGAGGATGCTGGCCGGCGCGACGGCGCTGTGCCTCCTCGGCAGCATGGGCATCGCCCACGCGGCCGGCGAATTCGACGGCGTGACGGTCAATCTGATCACCCAGAGCGGTGCCATCCAGGAGCCGCTGCAGCGCCGCGCGCCGGAATTCGAGGCGCTCACCGGGGCCAAGATCAACGTGATCGCCGTGCCCTTCTCCGACCTCTACCAGCGGATTCTCACCGACTGGGCGAGCGGCACCAACTCGGTCGACGTCGCTGTCTTCGCACCGCAGTGGATGGTCGACTACATTAGCGGCGGCTACCTCGAGGACCTGACGGCCCGCGTCGAGGCCG
>JAEZEN010000227.1 GCA_023433185.1 Pseudomonadota bacterium
CGGTGCCTCAGCCGCGGGCGGGGGCGGCGCGGCGGGTTCGGGGGTGGCAGGCGGCGGAGCCGCGGCGGCGACCTTCACCACCACTTCCCAGTCAAGGACGCAGAGGTCCGCCGCGAGATTGATCCTCTCGCCGGTGGAGGTGACGAAATCGAACCGGTTGGCGCAGCCGACCACCGTGTTCGGCTCCTCGATCCTGAACAGCGTGGTGCCCTCGCCACGGCCCACCACGCCGAGTTCCTGGCCGTTGCGGAATGCCTGCTCGATGGTCACGCCGGGCTCGGAGGCCCGCGCCGTGAATATCCGCGTGTCGGCGAAAGCCGCGTGACCCGACAGCCAGACGGCGGCGATCGCCGCGCCCAAAGCAACCCCATGGAGTCTCGACATGACCCTCGTCTTCCGCTCGCGATCGCCCCGACCTCGATGGTTTGGGCTGTCATGCCAAGCGGAACGAATTATGGCAATATCGCCGGGACACTCCGTTTCGGGCCGGGAAAACGCCATGATCGCTCGCATCAGGACCACCGTCGCTGCTCTCGCCGTCGCCACCACCCTCGGCGCCGTGCCGGCCACCGCGGCCGACGGCCCGACGGATCCCGCCTTCACCTACGCCGCCGATGTCGTGAATGTGATCGACGGCGACACGATCGACGTCCATGTCAGCCTCGGCTTTTACGTCTGGATCCGCTTCCAGCGCATCAAGCTCGCCGGCATCGACGCGCCCCCGGCCGACGATCCTGCGGGCGCCGCGGCGACCCGGCACCTCGAGGAGCTGATCGGCGGCAAGACCGTGATCCTGCAGAGCATCCACGGCGAGGACGAACCGGCCCGGCGCGATTCCTTCGGCAACTGGCTGGGCAATGTCTGGCTCGACGGCAGGAGCATCAACGACGAAATGGTCGCCTCCGGACATGCCGCGAAGGCTCCCTGACCGGTGGCCCGCCCGCCGAAAGTCGCGCCGATGCCACCGTTCGGCCCGAGTTTGCGGTCAGGTCTGACGGACGCTGCGACCTTCGGCCCTGCGCCGGAACCGCAGGTCGCGGCGTTGTGAGCATGACGACCGTCCGGATGTGATATCGAGCCTCCGATGTTTCACCGCCTGATCCTCCTCCTCGTGCTTGCGGTCCTCGCCACTCCGGCCGTCGCCGCGGTCGGCGACCTGTCCTGCGGGAAAATGGCGCTCGCCGCCGCCCCGGCAGCGGCCACGGTCGGGATCGCAAGCGCGGCCGATTCTGCCGCCGGACAGGATCTGCCCGGCGCGGGTGCGGTCCACGGCGGAAAGTTCCATTGCCTGCACGGACTCGCGACCGTGCGCGCCGGCGCTGTCTCCGCTCCCGGCGACGCGAGCGATCGCCTCCGCTGGACGGACCTCCAATCGTTCCCGACGGAGGTGCATCGACCGCCCGCGCTTCCGCCACCCGTCGCCATTGCCTGACGCAGTCGCCGGGAGCGTTCCGGCACGGGTTTTCTCTTGTGGATTGAAGTGAAGTGAAAATGCTCCTTCGAAAGTTTTCTTCCGTCATGCGCGCGCTCGATCCGGCGGCGACGTCGATGCGTCGTGCGGCCCGCCTGGCCGGACTGGGCGCCCTCGTCGCCGTGGCCGGGTGCACGACCCAGGGCTCGAGCGGCAACCCGCCGGTCGACCCGGCCTACGTCGCCATGTATGCCCCGGTCGAGGGCGAGCCATACCGGATCCCTGCTGTCCCCGTGAACCGGGTCGATCCGGCGCTCTTCCGGCAGGTCGTGGCGACACCGCTCCACGTGCCCAACGAGCCGGGGACGCTGGTGATCGATCCCGGGGCGAAGTTCCTCTACTTGGTGCAGCAGAACGGACAGTCGCTGCGCTACGCCATCGGCGTGGGCAAGCAGGGCTTCTCGTGGGCCGGCGAAGCCGAGGTCTGGGAGAAGCAGCACTGGCCGAAGTGGTTCCCGCCGGCCGAGATGATGGAACGCGACCCGTATGCCGCGAAGTTTCCCGACGGCATGGACGGCGGGCCGCGGAACCCGCTCGGTTCCCGCGCGATGTACCTGTTCGAGGGCAAGTGCAACGAAGGGAACGTGCGGACGGCCGCGTGCCGCGACACCCTCTACCGCGTGCACGCCACCTACGAGCCGATGTCGATCGGCAAGGCAGTCTCAAGCGGCTGCATCCGCATGTGGCACCAGGACATCATCGACCTCTACGATCGCGTGCCGCTCGGAACCAAGGTCGTCGTCCTCGGCACGCCCGAGATGGCGGAGCCCGACGGCGCGATGACGATAGCGGCGACGTCCGGCGCGATCTGATCGGGTTCGGCACGCGGACGGGGGCGCCGAGAACGCCTCCCCTTCCCCGTGATCGGCGTCTGGAAGCCGTAAGGCACCCGGCACGGCACCAGGCCGGAGGTCTGCCGCTCCCCATCCCTCCGCCCCTGCACCGTCAGGTGGCGCCGCACCTTGTCGGGGTCCATATCCTCGCGTGCCGGTGAGGATGCTGTGGCTGTCGCCGAGGGCCCTTCCACAAGGGCGCCGGTCCGCCCTGCGGGATCAGGGGGAGCCAGCGCTCATGCCGTCGGCGAGCATCCGCATCAGCCGGTTCAGTTCGTCGAAGTCCCGGCGGCTCCAGTTCCGGAACAAGGCGACAGCCATGCCCTCGCGCGCCGCGTCGATGGCCTCCGTCGCTTCCTTGCCATGGGGCGTGATGACCGCCTCGCGCACCCGTTTGTCATGGGCGGCGGCGCGGCGCTCGACAAGACCCAGTTCCTCCAGCCGCGCGACCTGACGACTGACCGTCGTATAGTCACGCCCCACGCCATCGGCCAGTTCGACGACGCCGAGCGGCCCTCGCCGCTCGATCGCCACCAGAAGCGGGAACAGCGCGCGCTCCAACCTCAGTCCCGCCAGTTCCAGCAGTTGGGCATCGCGCTCGGGACGGTTCATGAGGACGGTGAGGTCGACGAGCGACCGAAGCAGTTCAGGCAGCGACTTCTTGATATGGGCAGCATCCAACTTTCTCGTCGCCAAAGCCTCGTCTCCATGTCTGCGTAGCGCTCCCCTTCGTCAGGGCCCTGCAAGAAGCGGGGTTCCGGGCCAAGGGCAATCGTGCCGCTCGGCGGAGAGCTTGGTCGAAGCCTTCCGATTCGAACAGGCTGCAGGGGATCGTGCAAACGGGCAGGCCGGCGCCCTCCCCCGCCGTCGCGTCGCGGCCCGCGCCCCTGTTGCGAGCCATCCTCGCGGGCCGCCCGCAGCCATCGTCACCGGCCGCACCATCCGGCAGAGAGCAACTGCACGCCGCGCTTCCCGGGAGCCGGGATCGATTGACATGGTCCGCCAGCGGATATATGTGTATTTAGCACATATATCGAACGACAGGGAAAGACCCATGACACGTATCACGACGCTCCGGGCGGCTTCGGTGGGCGGGCTGATGATGCTCGGCCTCCTTGTCGCACCGTTCGCCGCGCAGTCCGCTCCGCAAGTCCCCGCGATGGTCGACCCTTCGAAGGACCTGCTGGCCCACGAAGCCGGTCCGGAAAGGGGCTGGTTCGAATCGATCTACTTCACGAGCGAGCTTGAGGCGGACGGGCGCAACATCGGCGTGCTTCTTCACGCCTTGACGATGCCGAAGGTGTTCGGACCGATCGTCATCTTCTCGATCACCGACGAAACGAACGGGCTGTACAGGAACCATATGGCGCGAATTCCCCCGGACCAGTTTTCATGGGGCGCGACCGAATTCAGCATCACGACGCCGGGTCTCGAGTGGACGGGTGACCATGAGAAGATGTCGGTCAGCTTCGAGGTGCCGTGGGGCGCGATCGATTTCGTCCTCGAGTCCAGGGGACCCGCGATGGTCTATGGCGGCACCGGAGTCTTTCCGTTGCTTGGTGAAACCAATTTCGAGTTTGCCCTGCCCAACATGGCGACCACGGGCACGCTCCATGTCGAAGGAGACGAACTGCGGGTAGAGGGCCGGTCCTGGCTGGATCGCCAATGGGGCACGATCACGCCGCGTCCCGATCTGCGCTGGACATGGATGAACCTCATCATGCCGGATGGTGAGGTCGTGGCCATCTGGAACGCCCTCGACGAACAGGCAGAGGAGTCCTGGGCGACCGTCCTGCGCAGCGACGGCTCCCATGAGGTGGTCGCGGTCGAGCCCCTCGCCGCGGGCGCCGAGGCATACTGGACGAGCGAGCAGACCGGCCAGCGATATCCCACCCGCTGGCGCGTACGCATTCCAGCGCTCGATGCCAATCTCACCGTGAACGTCACCGGCACCCCTGCACAGGAGTCGTTTCTCCCCGGCGGACACATGGCGCGCCTGGAGGCTACCGCCGCCTTCTCCGGCACGTATAGGAGCCAACCGGTGAGTGGCAGGAACTATGTCGAGATGATCGGCGACTGGAAGCCGTAAGGCCACCCGGCACGGCTCAAGGCCGGAGGGACGGCCGCTGCCGATCCCTTCGCGCCTACACCGTCAGGTGGCGCCGCACCTTGTCGGGGTCCATTTCCTCGCGCGTGCCGGAGAGGATGATGTGGCCGCGGTCCATGACCGCGAAGCGGTCGGCAAGCTCGTGGACGAAGTCGAAATACTGCTCGACCAGCAGGATCGCCATGTCGCCCTTCTGCCGGAGCCAGGTAATGGCGCGGCCGATGTCCTTGATGATCGACGGCTGGATGCCCTCGGTCGGCTCGTCGAGGACGAGCAGCTTGGGCCGGGTCACCAGCGCGCGGCCGATGGCGAGCTGCTGCTGCTGGCCGCCCGAGAGGTCGCCGCCGCGCCGGTGCAGCATCTGCGTCAGGACCGGGAACAGCTCGTACAGCTCGCCGGGGATGGGCGTGC
>JAEZEN010000458.1 GCA_023433185.1 Pseudomonadota bacterium
CCACGAGGCCGGGGTGGAGGTGGCCGAAGCGACGGGTCACACCGGCGCGGCGGGAGCGACGCCGGTGGCCGACGACGAGAGCGCCGCCTTCGCGCCCTTCTGGTACGTCAAGGACTCCGTCGGCAAGGCATTCATCGACTACCAGAACGACGTCAGCGCCTCCGATGTGAAGCTTGCCGTCCGGGACGGCTTCCGGGTCGCCGAGCACCTCAAGCGCTACACCACCCTCGGCATGGCGACCGACCAGGGCAAGACCGGCAATGCCGCCGGCCTCGCAGTGCTCGCCGAGGTCACCGACCAGCCTGTCGCCGCCGTCGGCATGACCACCTACCGCCCGCCCTTCGTGCCGGTCGCGATCGGCGCTTTTGCCGGCCACCACCGCGGCAAGGCGTTCCGCCCTACCCGGCTCACGCCGTCGCACCGCTGGGCGGCCGAGCGCGGCGCGGTTTTCGTCGAGACCGGCAACTGGCTCCGCGCCCAGTGGTATCCGGAGCCGGGGGAGACCGACTGGCTCCAGTCCGTCAGCCGCGAGGTCAGGGCGACGCGCGAGCGCGTCGGCGTGTGCGACGTCTCGACCCTCGGCAAGATCGACGTCCAGGGGCCGGATGCGGGCGCCTTCCTCGACCGCGTCTACGCCAACACCTTCTCGACGCTCGCGGTCGGCAAGGCGCGCTACGGGCTGATGCTGCGCGAGGACGGCTTCGTCATGGACGACGGCACCACCGCCCGCCTCGCCGACGACCACTACTTCATGACCACCACCACGGCGAATGCCGTCAAGGTCATGCAGCACCTCGAATACTGCCATCAGGTGATCTGGCCCGGCCTCGACGTGCAGATGGTCTCGGTGACCGAACAATGGGCGCAATACGCCGTCGCCGGGCCCCGCGCGCGGGACGTGGTGTCGGCCCTCCTCGACCCTGGCGAGGATATCTCGAACGAAGCCTTTCCCTACATGGCCTGCGGCGCGGTCTCGATCTGCGGTGGGGTCGCCGGGCGCATCTACCGCCTCTCCTTCTCCGGCGAGCTGGCCTACGAGATCGGCGTGCCCGCCCGCTTCGGCGACGCGCTCATCCGGGCGATCATGGAGGCCGGGGCGCCGCACGGCATCGCCCCCTACGGCACCGAGGCGCTTGGCGTGATGCGGATCGAGAAGGGCCACCCGGCCGGCAACGAGCTCAACGGCCAGACCACCGGGCACGACCTCACCTTCGGCAAGCTCCTGTCGAAGAAGAAGGACTTCATCGGCCGCTTCATGGCCGCCCGCCCGGCCCTCACCGATCCGGATCGTCCGACGCTCGTCGGCATCCGGCCGGTGGACCGCGCCGACCGTCTCCGCGGCGGCGCGCACTTCGTGCCGCGCGATGCATCCGCCACCGCCGACAACGACCAGGGCTTCGTCACCTCCGTCGCCTTCTCGCCGGAACTCGGACACTGGGTCGGGCTCGGGCTCCTGTCCCGCGGCCCGGAGCGCCACGGCGAAATCGTCCGCGCCGCCGACCCTCTGCGCGGCATGGACGTCCTCGTCGAGGTCTGCCCGCCCTGCCACGTCGATCCGGAAGGAGCGCGGCTCCGTGTCTAGCGCCGCCCCCCTCGCGTCCCGTTCGGGCCTGGCCGATGTCGCCGTCCCCGGCCGCTTCGGCCGCGCCGACGGCGAACCCGGCGTCGTGCTCTGCGAGCGCATCGATCTCGGCATCGCCACGCTCGCCGTGCGGAAGGGGCAGTCCGCCGCCCTCGCCGAGGCCGTACAGCGGCTCTACGGCGCCAATCTCCCAGACGGTTCGCGCCATGTGACGGGCAGCGCCGCGGGGTTCATCGGCACCGGGCCGGGGCAATGGCTCGTGGTATCGGCGGAGCACCGGAACGGCGCGCTCGCCGACGACCTCGTGCGACGCCTCAAGGGCCTAGCCTCGATCTCGGACCAGAGCGACGGCCGCGCCGTGATCCGCCTCGCCGGCCCGGCCGCTCGCGACGTGCTCGCCAAGGGCCTGCCCATCGACCTTCACCCCTCGGTCTTCGCACCCGGGTCGGCGGCCACCAGCGTCATCGCGCTGATGGGCGTGACGCTCTGGCAGGTCGACGACACGCCGGCCTACGACCTTGCCGTCTTCCGCAGCCTTGCCGGCAGTTTCTGGACGTGGCTCACCGATTCGGCCGCGGAGTTCGGATACCAGGTCGAGGGCGCCGCACCCTGAACGGCGGCCGCACCGGTTCTATTCGCCCTGCCGCATCTTCTTCAGGCTGTCGAACAGGACGGCAATGAGGATGAACGTGCCGACGAACGTGCCCTGCCAGAAGGGGTTGATGCCGAGAAGCGTCAGGCTGTTCCGGATCATTTCGATCAGCACCGCACCGACCACGGCGCCAAAGGCGGATCCCGAACCGCCGGCGAGGTTCGTGCCCCCGATCACCACCGCGGCGATCACGATCAGCTCCATCCCCATGCCCATGCCGGTGGTGATGGTGCCGAGCCAGCCGACCTGGAGAATGCCGGCGATGCCGGCCATCAGCCCGGAGAGCATGTAGACCGAAACCTTGATCCGCCGCACCGGGACGCCGGTCAGCAGTGCCGCCTTCTCGTTGCCGCCGATGGCGAAGACGTAGCGGCCCCAGCGCGTCCAACGCAGGGCGAAGCCGAGGATCAGGGCGAACAAGGCCAGGAAGACGGCCGGGTTCGGGATCATGATCGCCGCCGAGAGGCTCGTGAAGAAGCCTCCCAGCGCGGTGTCGGGGCCGACGGCGCCGGCGAGCGCGGTGAACCAGCCGGAGGTCGAGCCCCCGCCGAGCGCCGTGAGCTTCGTGTGGTCCACCCCGAACTGGTAGACCATCTGGTTGCCGGACAGCACCATGGCGAGCGAGCGCGCCAGTGACATCATGCCCAGCGTCACGACGAATGCGGGCATGCGGACATAGGCGATGAAGAAGCCGTTGACGAAGCCGCAGGCGAGGGCGGCGAGCAGGGCACAGGGCACCGCGACCCAGATCCGGTAGTCGGCCGCCATCATCATGCCGACGACCATGCCGGCGAGCGCGAGGATCGCCCCGACGGAGAGGTCGATGCCGCCGGTGACGATCACCGCGGTCATGCCGAGGCCGATGATCCCGACGAAGGCACAGTTCCGCGCGACGTTGAAGAGGTTGCTCGACGTGAAGAAGGCGTCGGTGGCGAGGGAGAGCCCGGCGAAGGCGATCACCGAGGCCACGAAGACCCAGAAGGTCTGGCGGGTGAACAGGTATCCGAGGAGGCCGTGGGTCTGGCGGTTGATGGTCTCGTCGAGCGTGGTTGTCGTCGTCGTCATTTCGATCCCTCCCCGCGCCCTCAGGCCCGCTCGATCGCGCCGGTGATCAGGCCGGTTATCTCCTCGGGCGAGGTCGCGGCGACCGGCTTGTCGGCGACCTTCGTCCCGCGCCGGAGCACGACGATCCGGTCGGCCACGGTGAAGACGTCCGGCATGCGGTGGCTGATCAGCACCACGGCGATGCCGCGCTCCCGGAGATGACGGATGAGGTTGAGAACCTCCGCGACCTGGCGCACCGAGATGGCCGCGGTGGGCTCGTCCATCAGGACGATCTTGGCCTCCGACAGCATGGTCCGGGCGATCGCCACCGCCTGCCGCTGGCCGCCGGACATCTGCTTGACGAGGTCACGCGGCCGCGTCTCGGACTTGAGGTCACGGAAGAGCGCGCCGGAACGCCTGTACATGGACGCGTAGTCGAGCACCCGGATGGGACCGATCCAGCGGTAGATCTCGCGACCCAGGAAGACGTTCGCTGCCGCCGTCAGGTTGTCGCACAGAGCGAGGTCCTGGTAGACGATCTCGATCCCATGCTCGCGTGCGTCGATCGGTCGATGGAAGTGGACCTCGCGCCCCTCCATGACCATGGATCCGGAGGTCGGCGGGAAGTTGCCCGCGATGACCTTGACCAGGGTCGACTTGCCGGCGCCGTTGTCGCCCATCAGGCCGACCACTTCGCCGGGCTCGAGGCCGAACGAAATCTCGTTCAGCGCGTGGATGGCGCCGAAATGCTTCGAAATGCCGGTGAGCTGAAGCACTGACATCCCGCTTCCTTCCTCCCATAGCGCGGTTTGCCGCGTCTGTGATTTCGCAGGCGGCATCCACGTGCCGCGCCGACCGTGAGTAGCGTACGCCAATCAGGTTCGTCAATGATCCTGACCTTTAAATGTGATGATAGCATCGCCGGGATGCGCGGCACCAGCACGCATTCTACATGTCGCTCGCCGTCGCCGAGGTGGTGGTACATAAGCAGCGCCCTATCATCCTACTAATACAGCTAATAATCATTGACGTACGCTCGTCATCCGTCATAGCCTTGCCTGCCGACGCGGGATGGGAAGCCGCAACCCCAAGGAGAGGCATCCCTCGATCACGCTCCGCAAAATCAAGAATCCTGGCGCCGATGGGGCGCCTTCACTCGGGAGGAACTGACATGGGTAAGAAGCTTGTTGTGCTTGCCGCGGCGGCACTTGTCGTCGTCGGCGGCGCGGCGGTCGCCCAGGAGAAGAAGACGCTGGCCGTGGTGGTGAAGGGACTGGACAATCCCTTCTTCACGGTCCTCGGCAACGGCTGCGCGCGGTGGAATTCCGAGAATCCGGATTCGGAATACGAGTGCCTCTATACCGGCCCGGCCCTCTCCTCGGATGAGGCCGGCGCGGTGCAGCTCGTCGCCGACCTGATCGCCAGGGGGGTCGCGGGCATCGCCATCTCGCCGTCCAACGCCCCCGCCATGGCCGCGATGCTCCGTGAGACGGCGCCGACCATGCCGATCATGACCATCGACGCCGACCTGGAGAGCGAGGACCGCGCGCTCCGCATGACCTATCTCGGCACCAAGAACACCGAGATGGGCGTCAAGATGGCCGAGCACCTGACGCGTCTGAAGCCCGATGGCGGCACCATCTGCCTGCAGCTCGGCAACGTCGCCGCCAACAACATCAACGAGCGCGCCCAGGGCCTTCGCGACACGCTTGCCGGCGCCGAGGGAACCGAGCGGCTCACCGGCCAGAACGGCTGGACCGAGATCGACGGCTGCCCGGTCTTCACGAACGACGACATCGCGACGGCCAACCAGCAGCTCGCCGATGTCACCGCGGCCAATCTCGACCTCGACGCGTTCATCCTCGTCGGCGGCTGGGCGCAGTTCGGCCCCGAGGCCTATGCCCAGACCACGACGCAGCTCGCGCCGCGCCTCTCGTCGAACGACCTCGTCATCATCGCCGGCGACACCCTGCCGCCGCAGATGGACGCGCTGAAGGCGGGCCATAGCCATGCCCAGATCGGCCAGCGCCCGTTCGAGATGGGCTACCGCGCACCGACGGTGCTGATCGACCTGATCGACGGCAAGACCGTCGAGGATCCGCTCTACACCGGCCTCGACGAATGCACTCCCGATACCGCCGACACCTGCCTCGCGAAGTAGGCGACGCCGACTCTCCCTCCCTAAGGGTTCGGCAAACCGGGAAGTGGGGGGGGGGGGGGGGGGCGCGGGGGCGGGGGGGGCGGGGGGGGG
>JAEZEN010000093.1 GCA_023433185.1 Pseudomonadota bacterium
CTCAAGGGCGCCCACGTCTTCGGCATCGCCAATTCCAACGGCGTCATGGTCAAGGACAACGACACCCTCCTCGACACCGTCTTCCCCGGTACGCCGAGAAAGCGGAGCATCGGGACCGACGAATCGCTGATCTCGATCGACAAGGCCCGCGACGTGCTCGGCTACAAGCCGCAGCACGACTGGAAGCCGGGCTAGGGGCGACACGGATGTCGGAGACGGTCGTCGGCGAGAAGGGAATGGTCACCGCCCCGCACCGGGCGGCGGCCGAGGTCGGCGCGGAGGTATTGCGCGCCGGCGGCAATGCCATCGAGGCGATGATCGCCATGGCCGCGGCGATCGCCGTGGTCTATCCGCACATGACGGGCATCGGCGGCGATGCATTCTGGCTGATCGCCCAGCCGGGCCGGCCGCCGAAGGGCATCGACGGCGCCGGGCGCGCCGGTACCCGCGCCACAATCGCGTCCTATGCGGCCCGGGGCCACGACACCATCCCCCACCGCGGCCCCGACGCCGCCCTCACCGTCGCCGGCGCGGTCGGGACCTGGGAGGTGGCGCACGAGGCGGCAACCGCGCTGGGCGGGCGGATGCCGCGGCAGGACCTCCTTGCCGGGGCGGTGGCGCTCGCCCGCGAAGGCATCCCGGTGACCGATTCCTTCGCCCAGCTCGCGGCGGAGAACCTCGAGGCGCTGTCGGCCGCGCCGGGCTTCGCCGACCACTACCTCGTCGACGGCAAGGTGCCGGCGGTCGGCTCACGCCTGCCGGCGGAGAGGCTGACCGACACCCTCGACCAGATCGCGCGCGCCGGCTACGCCGACTTCTACCGCGGCGACATCGCCGCCGAGATCGCCGCCGACCTGGAGGCGGCCGGCAGCAGCGTCAATCGCGAGGACCTCGCCGCGCAGCGGGCCGCGCTGGTGACGCCGCTGTCGGTCGGCATCACCGGTGCGACGCTCTTCAACATGCCGCCGCCGACGCAGGGCGTCGCCTCGCTGATCATCCTCGGCCTCTTCGACCGCCTCGAGGTGAAGCGCGCCGAGAGCTTCGAGCATGTCCACGGGCTGATCGAGGCGACCAAGCGCGCCTGGGTCGTCCGCGACCGCGAGGTCGCCGACCCGATACAGGCCGGCGAACTCAAGCCCTATCTCGAACCCCGATGGCTCGACGCCGAGGTCCAGGCCATCGACATGCGCCGCGCCGCGCCCTACCCGCCCGGCGACCCGAAGGGAGACACGGAGTGGATGGGCGCGGTCGACGGCGACGGGCTCGCGGTGTCGATGATCCAGTCGGTCTACTTCGAGTTCGGCTCGGGCGTGGTCCTGCCGCGGACGGGGATGGTCTGGCAGAACCGCGGCGTCGGCTTCTCGCTCGACCCGCGCTCGCACCGGGCGCTGGCGCCGGGCCGGAAGCCCTTCCACACCCTCAATCCGCCGTTCGCCCGCTTCGCCGACGGCCGCACCCTCACCTACGGCACGATGGGCGGCGACGGCCAGCCGCAGTTCCAGGCCGCGATCTTCACCCGCCATGCGCTGTTCGGCGTCGAGCCCGGCGAGGCCATCGACCGGCCGCGCTGGCGCTGGGGCCGAACCTGGGGCGAGGGCGACCTGTCCGCCGTCGAGGTCGAGAGCCGCTTCGATCCCGACCTCCTCGCCGCCCTCGAGAAGGCCGGCCACCATCTCATCGTGCTCGACAAGCCCTACGCCAACGCCATGGGCCATGCCGGGATGATCCTCCGCCGTCCCGACGGCCGCTTCCTCGGCGCCTCCGACCCGCGCTCCGACGGCGCCGCGGTGGCGGCCTAGGCGCCGGGCATCCCGCGTGTCCTATTTGGCGCATCTGGACGGGAAGTGGCCGGCCGGGCACCCGCACCGCAAGCGGATGCTGGTCTCGGTCTCCCGCGGTGGCTAAGGTTCCGACATCATTCATTCTTTGGTCCCGCACCGGGGCCGGACGCACCTAGAGGTCACGGACTTGCGGAGAACGATCCTCGTCGCGCTGATGCTCTGCCTGGCCATGCCGGCCGGGTGGGCAAAGACCATACCGAGCCCGGTGCCATCGGCGGGCCTGAACCTTGCGACGACGGTCGCGACCCAGCCCCAGGGGCGCATCATCCTGCTCCGGGGGCTGCTCAACATCTTCTCGCTCGGCATGGACTCGCTCGCCCGCAAGATCCGGGCGAAGGGCATGCCGGCCCAGGTGACGAACTTCACCAACTGGCGCGGCTTCGCGACCGTCCTCGTCAGCCAGTACCGGACCGACAGGAGCCTCACGCCGGTGGTGATCATCGGTCACTCGCTGGGCGCCGATGCCTCGGTCGACATGGCGAACTACCTGGGCGCCAACGGCGTTCCCGTCCGTCTCGTCGTCACCTTCGACGGCGTGCATTCCGGCCACCGGGTGGGCCGCGGGATCGCCGAGGTCATCAACTATTACAAGTCGGACGGCGTCGGGAAGACGATCCAGGCCGGGGCGGGCTTCACCGGCAGGCTGAGCAACGTCGACGTGAGCGACCGCAAGGGCATCGACCACCTCAACATCGAGAAGTCCCCGGCACTCCACGCGGAGGTACTCGCCAAGCTCCAGGCGATCTTCGCGGGGAACTGACAGCGAGCATCAGCCGGCTCCGGCCACGCCACGAGGCGCCTCGGCGCGCCCCCCCGATGCGCCATCCGCGGGGACCGTCGACGGAGGTCTCTCCTGGGACGTGGCGTTCGGCCCGGCGAATCGTCGTCCGCGGGCTACTGCACCGACGTGGCGCCGGGCATGCCTTCCTCGGCCTCGCCGGCATGCGCGCTGCCGATCAGGCTGAACACCGGGCCGCGCTGCGGCGGATTGCGCAGCGCTTCGATCGCGATCGGCGTCGTGTAGTAGTAGTCCGGCCCGAGTTTGCGGATCGGCGCGTTCGCGGCGGCGACCAGAGCCTCGTCATCCGACCACACCGGACGGACATTGAACTGCCCGGCGATGTTGGCGAGCGTCTCCGGATCCTGGCCCGGAGCGGCCCGCGCGACAGGCATCGGCAGGAGCGCCGGCGCATCCGAGGGCGGGCGGTCGCGCGGGGGGGCCGAGGTCCGCGCGTCGGCGACGCGCTCCAGGAAGGCTTCGCCGAGACTGGCCAGCCCGCGCTGGAGCTGCCCCTGGCACGACGGACTGAAGAAGTGCCGGTAGGCGAAGGAGTTGCTCGCGCTGGAGAGCGGCTCTCCCTTCAGCGACACAGCCGTGTCCGAGGGCGCTGCGCTTGGATGGACGAACAGTTCCGCCGGCGCCCCGCCATACATCGACTGGCACACCGCCTCGTCGATCTTGAACCGCGAGCGGTTGGTCGAGAAGCTGATCGGGAAGTAATAGCCGTCGCAGGTTCGCATGCAGAGCGTCCGGTAGCCGCTCCCGGCAAACTCGCCGCCACCACCGCCCGACGACGGCACTTCGCAGCCGTTGCGGAGCAGGATGCCGCGGAGCCGGTCGCGTTCGTAGCGGCTGTTGTTGGCGAGGAGCCCGCCGCCGCCGCTTCGCGCCCGCCCGAGGTCGCGCTGAAGCTGGTTGATGCGGGCCATGATCGCCGGGCAGTTCTTGCCCGGCTTGCCGAACAGCACCCGGCGACAACCGTTCCGCTTGGCATCGGCCTGGGCGGAGGCAAGCTGGCGCTGGATTTTCGCGGCTTCGCCGCCACCGCCGCCTGAATTGCGGCCGGCGCGATGATAGTCGGCTTGCACGGAGCGGCAGAACGCCGACTCGGCAGCGGCTTCTCCGGCAAAGCCTATTCCCATGATCAGCGCCAGGCCGATCGCGGGCGCCCTTTTCAGTCGACGGAGGAGAAGATCGAACGCCATCGGACTACGCTTCTTGGGACAATCTGGTACGCGCCCCAGCTTTCGGCGATAACCCCATAGCAGATTCTGGTTTCACCGTCGTTACTCTCGCCGTGCGGATTTTCCGGCATTCCACAGTCGATTTGAAGCCAATGGACCGCGCCATCTTGACATTTTCGCGACCTGTTGCAGCGCTGCCGCTCCGTTCCCGAAACCCGGCCGGG
>JAEZEN010000459.1 GCA_023433185.1 Pseudomonadota bacterium
TCGAAGACGATGCGGTCCTTCGCGTAGGCCGTCACCTTGTCGATGAACCAGTAGCCGTCGCCGATGCACTCGGCGGCGATCAGGGTGCGCTCGGCGTTGAGGCCGTCGAGGATGTAGCGGAAGCCCCGGCCCTCCTCGCCGATCAGGTTCTCGGCCGGGATCTCGAGGTTGTCGAAGAACAGCTCGCTGGTCTCGTGGTTGACCATGTTGCGGATCGGCTTGGCGGTGAGGCCGTGGCCGAGCGCCGACTTCAGGTCGACGAGGAAGACCGACAGGCCTTCCGACTTCCTCTTCACCTCGGCGAGCGGCGTGGTGCGGGCGAGCAGGATCATCAGGTCCGAGTGCTGGACGCGCGAGATCCAGACCTTCTGCCCGTTGACGACATAGCGGTCGCCCTTCCGGACCGCCGTGGTCTTGAGCTTCGTCGTGTCGGTGCCGGTGGTCGGCTCGGTGACCGCCATCGACTGCAGGCGGAGCGCGCCGCTGGCGATCTGCGGCAGGTAGAGGCGCTTCTGTTCCTCCGAGCCGTGCCGGAGCAGCGTCCCCATGTTGTACATCTGGCCATGGCAGTGGCCGGCATTGGCCCCGGAGCGGTTGATCTCCTCCATCACCACCGAGGCCTCGGTCAGGCCGAGCCCCGAGCCGCCATAGTCCTCCGGGATCATCGCGGCGAGCCAGCCGGCTTCGGTCAGCGCATTGATGAACTCGACCGGATAGGTCGCCTTCTCGTCGTGGGCGCGGTGATATTCCGGCGGGAACGCCGCGCAGAGGTCGCGGAGTGCCTCGCGCATCTCCTGGTGGCTGTCGGGTCTCGGGATCATCGCGGGCCGCCGCCCTCCTCGTCGTTGTCGCCGGCGAGTTCGGCGAGGATCGCCGCGGTGTGCTCGCCGAGCGCCGGCACCGGGTCGAAGCGCGGCTCCCAGCCCGCGCCGCTCACCGACACGAGTCCCGGCATCGGCCCGGCGGGCGTGTCGAAGTCCCGCCAGCGGTCGCGGGCGGCGAGCTGCGGATGCGCCCAGAGCGCCGCCATGTCGTTGATCCGCGCCGTGGCGATGCCGGCGCGATCCAGCCGGGCGAGCGCCGCCTCGGTCGAAAGGCCGCGAAGCGCTCCGGCAATGATCGGCTCGAGCAGGTCGCGGTTGCCCGCACGGCCGGCATTGCCGCGGAAGCGCGCATCCGCCGCGAGGTCGGGGCGGTCAAGGACGTGGTGCGCGAAGGCCGCCCATTCGCGGTCGTTCTGCAGACCGAAAAGGATCTCGCCGTCGGCGGTCGCATAGGGGCCATAGGGGTAGATCGTCGCATGGCCGGCGCCCGCCCGCAGTGGCGGCGCGGCGCCGTCGAGAGCGAAATACATCGGGAAGCCCATCCACTCGGCCATCGCCTCGAGCATCGAGACCTCGACGTGGTCGCCCGCTCCGGTGCGCTCGCGATGGAGGAGCGCGGCAAGGATGGCGTTGCAGGCGGTGACGCCGCTCGCGATGTCGGCGATCGAGATGCCCGCCTTGGCGACCTGGTCGCCCGAACCGGTGACCGACAGGAACCCGGCCTCGGCCTGGACGAGGAGATCGTAGGCCTTCCGTCCGCCATGGGGACCGCCCTCGCCGTAGCCGGTGATCGAGCAGGTGACGAGCCGCGGGTTTGCCGCCCGGAGCGCCGCCGGCGACAGGCCGAGCCGATCCGCCGCGCCGGGCGCGAGGTTCTGGACGAAAACGTCCGCCCGGTCGACGAGGCGGCGGAGCGTGGCGACCGCTGCCGGATTCTTGAGATCGAGGGCCAGGCTTTCCTTCGACCGGTTCGTCCACACGAAATGGCTGGCGAGGCCGCGCGCCCGCGTGTCGTAGGCGCGGGCGAAATCGCCGCCGTCCGGCCGCTCGACCTTGATCACCGCGCGCCCTGGTCGGCGAGGAGCCGCGTGCAATAGGGCGCGGCGATCCCCTGCTCGAGCGAGACGACGAGGATGCCGTCGAGCGGCCGGCTCACGGGGGGACCACCCCGGATAGCGTCGCCTCGGCGGCGACCGCGAGGCCCCCGGCGTCGTTGGCGGCCCACAGGACGACCTTGCCACCGGCGCCCGGGGCGGCAGCGTTGACGCTCATTTCGCGCCCGTCGAACAGCGGCGAGACGGCGCGGAACGAGAAGGCCTCGACCCGCGCCGCCGGCGCCTCGCGGCGCATGAGATCGACGAGCAGCGTCGCGATCAGCGGGCCATGGACGATCAGCCCGGGATAGCCCTCGACGGTGGTGGCGTAGTCCCGGTCGTAGTGAATGCGGTGGCCGTTGAAGGTGAGGGCCGAGTAGCGGAAGAGCTGGACCGCGTCCGGCACCAGCACGCGGCGCCATGCACCGGGTGGCTGCGGTTCGGCCGGGCGCGCCGCCGGCGCCGCATCGAGGCCGCGATAGACGATGTCGTGCTCGTCGACGATGGCCGGGGCCTCGCCCGGCCGGCCGACCTCATGGCGGACGGTCACGAAGACGAGAGGGCCCGCCTGCCCCGCCTTCTCCGCGATGGAGGCGATCGTCGAGCGCCGCTCGATCGCGTCGCCGACCCGGATGTCCCCGGGGAAGGCGACACGGCTGCCGGCCCACATGCGCCGCGGCAAATGGTTGACGGGGGGCAGGAAGCCGCCGCGCCGCGCATGCCCGTCCTCCCCGAGTCCGGACTGGCGCGCATCGGGCAGGAAGAAGAGCCAGTGGCCGAGCGGCGGCACGGGGTCTCCTGCGGCGTGCGGCGGGTCGTCACGGTCGAGCGTCGCCGACAGCCGGTCGAGCGGCCCGGCCGTGACCACGTCGTGTCGGACCTCGGAGCGCCCGAGCCATGCGGCGTAGTCCCCGTCCCCTCCCACAGTCACGGCGCCGCGACCTTCATCGGAGCCCTCCCCAGGCTTCGCCGGCATGCATCCGAACCATCCCCTCCACCAGGACGGGACGCCGATCCGAATCCGGCATCAATTGATAATGTGGACGCATCAATGGTCGCGCCATGCCGACTAAGTCCTTAGTAAGGATAAAGGAACTTCTGGATTTTTCAACAAAACCATGGTCCATTTGTTGTGCTGCCCGCACCAGGCTTGCCTTGCGACCGACCAGAAGGGGAGAACGGAATCATGGCGAAGGAGATCATCTGCGCGTTCGGCACCGATATCGACTCGGTGGCCGGCTGGATCGGTTCCTATGGTGGCGGGGACTCGCCGTCCGACATCCAGCGCGGCGTCTTCGCGAGCGAGGTCGGCAACATCCGGCTTCTGAACCTGTTCAAGAAATACGGCCTCAAGACCACGTTCTTCATTCCCGGCCATTCGATCGAGACCTTCCCGAAGGAGGTCGACATGATCGTCGAGGCCGGCCACGAGATCGGCGCCCATGGCTACCTCCACGAGAACCCGATCGCGATGACGCCGACCCAGGAAGAGGCGGTGCTGGTCAAGTGCATCGACCTCATCGAGAAGATCTCGGGCAAGAAGCCGCGCGGCTATGTCGCCCCGTGGTGGGAGATGTCGAACTCGACCGCCGACCTCCTCCTCAAGTACGGCTTCAAGTACGACCACAGCCAGGGCTACCGCGACTTCCAGCCCTTCTATGCCCGGGTCGGCGACAGCTGGAACGTCATCGACTATTCCAAGACCGCCGAGGAGTGGATGCATCCGCTCAAGCACGGCAGGGAGATCGACCTCGTCGAGGTCGGCGCCAACTGGTATGTCGACGACCTGCCGCCGATGATGTTCATGAAGAAGGCGCCGAACAGCCACGGCTTCGTCAGCCCGCGCGCGGTCGAAGAGATCTGGAAGGACGCCTTCGACTGGGTCTACCGCGAGATGGACTACGCCGTCTTCGCCTTCACCATCCACCCCGATGTCGCCGGCCGGCCGCAGGTGCTCCTCATGCTCGAGCGCATGATCGAGCACATCAACAGCCACAGCGGCACCAAGTGGATGACGTTCGAGGAAATCGCCGAGGACTTCCGCCGCCGCTACCCCTTCGACGGCGGCAAGCGCCCCGAAGTGATTTGAGCGCCCGCCAGGGCGACCCTAGATGAAGGCCTGACCCCATCGCCGGGCGGCGCCCCGCCCGGCGGTTCGAGACACGGCAGGCGAGACGAGGCAGCGATGTGCGCAAGCTGCGGATTCCCGGCGCGCCCGGGACACTGGACCGAGGCCGGGGCCGCGAGCCCGCATGAGCGCATCCGCGCCCGCTTCCGCCGCGCCGAGATCCTGGAGCGCGTGCTGTCATCCTACGGGCTGACCGCACATGACGGCGGACTGGTGCCCGGCATCCAGGTGGGCACGCTTTCCGGAAACCAGGCCATCGTCGCCGACCTCGCCGAGGTCTGGACGGTCGCCGAGCGCCTCGCCGGACGGCCGATCGACCCGCTCGATCCGCGCTTCACCGGCGGCGACACGGCCTGACCTTGGACGCGCCCGGCGATGACCGCATCCGGCTGACCATCGTCGGCGGGTTTCTCGGCTCCGGCAAGACGACCTGGCTGCGCCACCAGCTCCACCGGGGCCGCTTCCGCGACGCCGCGGTGGTCGTCAACGAGGCCGCCGGCACGCCGATCGACGACGCGCTGCTCACCGGCGCGATGCGGCTCGAGGTGCTAGCCGGCGGCTGCGCCTGCTGTGCCACCCGCGACGATCTGGTCCGCCTCCTCCGCCGGCTCTGCGATGCGCGCAGCGCCGTCAGGTCCTCCGACGACCGCCTGCAGCGCATCGTCCTCGAGACCAGCGGCCTCGCCGACCCCGCCCCGATCGCCGAGGCGGTGCGGGCCGACCCGGTGCTCGTCCACCACATCGTCGTCCACGAGATCGTCGTGCTCGTCGATGCCGCGAACGGGCTCGCCCATCTCCAGGGTGAGCCGCTCGGCCGGCGGCAGGTGGAGACCGCGGACCGCCTGATCGTCACCAAGGCCGACGCAGCCGACCCCGGCGACGTGCGCCGTCTGCTCGCGACGCTTCGCGCGATCAATCCCGGCGGCGCGCTGTCCGCCGCCGTGAAGGGCTCCGCCTTCCCCCTCCCCGCCTTCGACGGCGCCGAGCCCGTCCCGCTTGCGGATGCCGGCGGCGCGCCGGGCGTGCCGATCTTCCCCACCCGGCTCGCTCTCGACCCGGCGCTCGACTGGACGGCGTTCGCCGTCTGGCTGTCGGCGCTCCTCCATGCCCGCGGCGACGACGTGCTCCGCGTCAAGGGGGTGGTGCGGACCGCCGCCGGGCGGCTTCTGCTTCAGAGCGTGCGGAAGACCGTGCAGTCGCCCGAGATCCTGCCGCCGATGGAGGAAGACCCGGCGCGCGTGGACAACACCATCGTCGTCATCGGGCGCGGCTATCGTGGCGAGGATCTCAGGCGCTCGCTCGACTACTTCGCCGGACGCCGCGACTGAGGCTCAGCCGGCGGGCGCGGCTGCCCGGGCGGCGAGCGCCTCCATGATTTCGGTCGACGTCATCAGGTCGGCATATTTCTGGCCGAGGTCGAAGAGGTTCGCCTCGTGCGGGCCGAGCGCCCGGTCGCCGACGCAGTCCGAGGCGACGACCAGGCGGAAGTTCGAACTCATCGCGTCGATCGCGGTCGCCCGCACGCAGCCGCTCGTGGTGCAGCCGACCAGGACGATGGTGTCGACGCCCCGGGCCTGGAGAATGCCGGCGAGCGGGGTGCCGAAGAAGGCCGAGGCCTGGGTCTTGCGGACCACCAGTTCGCCGTCGACCGGAGCGAGCTCGTCCACCACCTGGCTCGCCGGCGCGGTTTCCGTCAGCTCGCGGAGCCGCGGCACCTTCTCGCACCAGATGCCGCAATCCGAGCCGTCAACGGCATAGACGATGCGCGTGAACGCGACCGGCAGCCCCTGTTGGCGGAAGAAGGCCAGCAGCGGGACCGTGGCCATGACGGCGTCGGCGATGTTGCCGCCGCCGAAGATCTCCGGGTCGACGAAGCCGTTCACGAAGTCGACCACGAGCAGCACCGGCGATCGGCCGAAGCCGGTCCTCTGCCCGAAGGTCTGCCGTCTGTAGATCTCGCTGTCGCCCATGACGACCCCTTCCGGCTCCGCATCCCGGCCGAACCATAGCACCATGCGAGCGGCCCAGGCAGGGGACCGCCAACGAGCCGAGCCAAAGAGACGCCCCAGTCTCATATCCCCTGAACCCGGACACTTCCTTGACCGCGGACCGGCCGCGGGCCTTAGCTTCGCGACGACAAGACGTTCTGGGGGGAATCACGCCGTGACCGACGATGCCGGACTCTTCGCGACGATCCGCGAGCGCCTGTTCACTGCCGTGATCGGCGACGTCATGGACAAGGCGGGGCTGACCCGCCAGTTCCTTCCCGCCGCGCTCCGCGCCATCGTTCCCGGCACGATGATCGTGGGCCGCGCCATGCCGGTGCAGGTCGCCGATGCCGGCGGCCCCGGCACCACCGGCGCCCCCTACGGCCTCACCTTCCACGCCCTCGACGACCTGCGCCCCGGCGAGGTCTATGTCGCGGCCGGCGGCACCCCGGACTATGCGCTCTGGGGCGGGCTGATGTCGACGCGCGCTATGCGCCTCGGCGCGGTCGGCGCGGTGCTCGGCGGACCGCACCGCGACACCCGCGAGATCGTCCAGCTCGGCTTCCCGGTGTTCTC
>JAEZEN010000137.1 GCA_023433185.1 Pseudomonadota bacterium
CCCGGAACAGTTCGGGCCGGCGCTCGACGCGACGATGGCGGCGCAGAAGGCGGTGGTCGCCGGCATCGCGGCCGATCCCGCGGAGCCGAGCTTCGAGAACACCATCGTCGCGCTCGAGCGGAGCGGGATCCCGCTCGGCAGGGTCGCGGCGGTGTTCTTCGGTCTCGCCGGCGCTGACACGAACGATGAGCTCCAGGCGATCGAGCGCGACGTGGCGCCGCTGTTCTCGCGCCATTCGGCCGAGATCTTCCTCGACGGCGCTTTGTTCGCCTGGGTCGCGGCGTTGTGGGCGCGGCGCGGCGCGCTGGGCCTGAACACTGAGCAGGCGCGCGTCCTCGAACGCTACCACACCATCTTCCAGCGCGCCGGCGCCGGGCTCGACGCCGACGGCAAGGCGCGGCTCGCCGCGATCAACGAGCGGCTGGCGACGTTGGGCACGCAGTTCGGCCAGAACGTGCTCGCCGACGAGAAGGACTGGACGATGGTGCTCGATGGCGAGGCGGACCTCGCCGGCCTGCCGGGCTGGGCGCGGGCTGCGGCCGCCGCCGCGGCCAGCGAGCGCGGGCTGGAAGGCAGCCACGTGATCACCCTCGCGCGCTCCTCGATCGAGGCGTTCCTCACCTTCTCGACCCGGCCCGACCTCCGCGAGAAGGCCTTTGCCGCGTGGATCGCCCGCGGCGACACCGGGGGCGCGAGCGACAACCGCGCCATCATCTCGGAGATCGCGCGGCTCCGCACCGAGGCGGCGAACCTCCTCGGCCACGCCAGCTTTGCCCATTTCCGCCTCGCCGACCAGATGGCGAAGACGCCGGAGGCCGTCGCCGGGCTGCTCGAGACGGTGTGGCAGCGCGGGCGGGCGCGGGCACTGCGCGAGGCCGCCGATCTCCAGGCCTTGATCGCCGAGGAGGGTGCCAACCGCACGCTCGTCGCGGCCGACTGGCGGCACTACGCGGAGAAGCTCCGGAAGCGCCGCTTCGATCTCGACGAAGCCGAGCTCAAGCCGTATTTCCAGCTCGAAAAGATGATCGAGGCGGCGTTCTACACTGCCGGCCGCCTCTTCGGCCTCGCCTTCGCGGAACGGCACGACGTGCCGGTCTACCATCCAGATGTGCGCGTCTGGGAAGTGACCGGCCGGGACGGGCGCTTCGTCGGGCTGTTCTACGGCGACTATTTCGCCCGCAGCTCGAAGCGGAGCGGCGCCTGGATGAGCGGCTTCCGCGACCAGGAGAAGCTCGACGGCGACGTCCGGCCGATCGTGGTCAACGTCATGAACTTCTCGAAGCCGCCCAGGGGCCAGCCGGCGCTCCTGTCCTTCGACGATGCGCGCACGCTGTTCCACGAGTTCGGCCACGCCCTGCACGGGCTCCTGTCCGACGTGACCTATCCGCTCCTCTCCGGGACGGCGGTCACGACGGATTTCGTCGAACTGCCGTCGCAACTCTACGAACATTGGCTGGAGCAGCCCGAGGTGCTCGGCCGTTTCGCCGTCCATGCCGAGAGCGGCGAGCCGATGCCCGAGGCGCTGCTCCGGAAGGTCCTTGCCGCGCGCACCTTCAACCAGGGCTTCGCCACGGTCGAATACACGGCCTCGGCCCTCGTCGACCTCGACCTCCACCTCCAGTCCGACGCCGACGAGCGCGACGTGGTCGCGTTCGAGACGTCGGTGCTGGAGCGGATCGGCATGCCGGAATCGATGGTCATGCGCCACCGCACGCCGCACTTCCTCCACATCTTCTCGGGCGGTCATTACGCGGCGGGCTACTATTCCTACCTGTGGTCCGAGGTGCTCGACGCCGACGCCTTCGCCGCCTTCACCGAAGCCGGAGACATCTTCGATCCGGAGACGGCGAGGCGCCTCCACGATCATGTCTATGCCGCGGGAAACCTCCGGGACCCGTCGGAGGCCTATGTCGGCTTCCGCGGCCGGCTGCCGACGCCCGAGGCGCTGCTCCGCAAGCGCGGGCTCGACGAGGCGGCGTAGCGGGCGCGGCGCGGCGGCATGGGGCGCCCATCCCGAATCGCGTCCGTCGCGTGCGTCCAGGCGCCCTGAGCCTGGTCGTTTCGGCCGCTACAACGGCCAGACGAGAAGGAGGAGCGGCATGCTGACGGCGAAGACCAGCGCTTCGAGCGGAAGGCCAAGCCGCCAGTAGTCGCCGAAGCGGAAGCCGCCCGGGCCGAGGATGAGGGTGTTGTTCTGATGCCCGATGGGCGTCAGGAAGGCACACGAGGCGCCGATCGCCACGGCCATCAGGAAGCTGTCGGGATTGACGCCGATGGTTGCGGCGATGCCCAGGGCGACGGGACAGAGGACCGCCGCCGTCGCGGTGTTGTTCATGACATCCGACAGGAACATGGTTGTGATCAGCACCACCGCCAGCGCGGCGACCGCGTTTCCCTGGGCTATGGTGTCGACCAGGAACCGCGCCAGGAGATCGGCGGCGCCGGTCGACTGCATCGCCCCGGCGACCGGGATCAGGGCCGCCAGCAGGACGACGATCGGCCAGTCGATCGCGGTATAGACCTGCCGCAGCGGAACCGTGCGCAGAAGCATCGAGGCCAGCACGCCGAGCGCGAATCCCGCGGCCGCCGGCAGCAGGCCCAGCGTCACGACGGCGACGGCGCCGAGCATGATCGCGCCCGCGATGAGGGCCATGCGCCGGTCCGGGATGCGCAGCTCGCGCTCGCCGAGGGGCACGCAGCCCGAATCGCCGATGAACTCCGCCAGCGCGTCCGCCGGCCCCTGGATGAGAAGCAGGTCACCGGGGGTGAGTCGCAGCGTCCGCAGCCGTGTCCGGGGCGGGCGCCCCTCGCGCGAGACCGCGAGGAGACTGAGCCCGTAGCGGGTGCGCAGCCGGAGATCCCGCGCCGAAAGCCCCACGATCGTCGAGCCCGGCAGCACCACGAGTTCGCGCAGCACGATCTCCTCATCGCTCTCCGTCACGTCGTCCTTGTCGGTCCTTGCGACCTCGCTCCCGGCCTCGGCGGTTCTGGCCGGCCGGCCCTCGCCGGCGGCCTCCTCCTTTGCCCGCTCGGCTTCGGTGGACGAGCCCTGCTCCTCGAGCTTGATGCCGAAGACGGACAGTGTCTCGGCGAGAGCGTCGACATCGGCCTTGAGCGACAGGATGTCGTCGGCACGGATGCGCCGCCCGCCATGGGGCGCGCTCACGCGCACCCGGTTGCGCACCAGCCCGACGATCTGGGTGCCGCTCTCCGCGACCATGCGCTCGAACTCGCGTATGGTCAGGTTGGCGGCCTTGCTGCCCTCCGGAATGCGCACCTCGGTGAGGTAGGCGCCCGTCTCGAACGAACCGCCGGCGGCGGACTTGCGGTTGGGGACGAGCCGCCAGCCGATCGCGGCGACGAAGACGACGCCGACCAGGGCCACCGCGAGCCCCACGGGGGTGAAGTCGAACATGGCGAAGGGCCCGAGGCCCGCCTCGGCCCGGAACCCCGAGACGACCAGGTTGGGCGGCGTGCCGATCAGCGTGGTCATGCCGCCGAGGATGGTTCCGAAGGCGAGCGGCATCAGCACCTGCCCGGGCGACAGATCGAGGCGGCCCGACACCTGTATGGCGATCGGCATCAGAAGCGCCATGGCGCCCACGTTGTTCATGAAGCTCGACAGCGCCGCGCCCAGTCCCATCAGGGCGATCATGCTCGGCAGGCGTCCGGCCTCGCGCGGCAGCGTCCGACGCGCCAGCCAGTCGACGGCGCCGGTGTTCTGAAGCCCCTGGCTCAGCACCAGCACGCAGGCGACGGTAATCACCGCCGGGTGGCTGAATCCTGCGAAGGCGTCGGCGGCGGGCACGATACCTGTGACGACGCAGGCCATGAGCGCTGCCAGCGCGACCACGTCATGGCGGAACCGGCCCCACAGGAAGAGCCCCATGGTGGCGGCGAGGATCGCGAAGATCAGGATCTGGGGCGTGGCGATGGGTCGGCTTCCACGATGATCTCGCCCCGACAGATCCGGGGAGATCGTGGCGGCGAGGGACGGCGATCCGGGCGCGACCGGCGAGGCCGATGCCTTCTGGCCCCGCGGACACTAGACATCAGGGCTGCGACGGGGGCAACACCGCTTCTGCCGTCGTCACAGCGGAGATCGCCTGGCTGCCACGACCAGGGCTCCGGGCCCCGCGGCAACGGCCGCGCTCGGCGCCGAGGGGACTCACGAAGCCGTCGTGATCTTCCCTCTTTCGGCGGGGCCTAGCCCGTGCCCCAGGCGGCAAGCGCCTGCTGGAACGCGGCTTCGCCGTCCGGACCCTTCTCGAAGGTGAGGATGGCGCGCTGGCCATTCTCGTAGACGAAGGGCAGGTCGATCCAGTTCCGCTCGCGCATCAGCGAGAGATTGGAGGCGATGTCGTTGTCGGCCGCCGACAATGCGATCCAGAAGAAGCCATCGGCAACCTTGGCCGCCGCACCGACCAGCGGCTGGCCGCGGGCGCTTTCGGTCGGCTTCAGCACGATCCTCGGGATGCTGCCGATCGACTTGCCCGGGAAGTCCGCCGGAATGTCGACCACGACCTCGACCAGGTGACTCGCCGGGAGGCTCTCGTCGCCATTCTTGTGGAGCGAGAACGTGATCGCCATGTCCCGGTCGGGTACGTCGAGGCTGGCTTCCACCTGAGGTCCGTTGGGACCGTCGTTGACGAATCTCCAGGTCACCGCAGCGTTGACGGCCGTCACCGTCGCATCGGGCGAGGCGCCATCGACCGGCTCCTCGTAGAGAATCGCCTTCCTCGCGGCGCCGGTCGGCGTCGCCGCGGAATCGATCGTCGGTGCGGACGCCGGGATGGCTTCCGCGACGGCGGTACCGTCAGCGGTCTCGTCTCCGCCGACGACACGCACGTCGGAGCCGGGAAGCGGTGCCTCGCCGGGCAGCAGGCGGTCCGTGTTCTTGCCCGAATCCGCGGTGTCCCCGGGTCCGTCGGGGGTCGGCGGCAATAGCGGCTGCGACGGCGCGGTCGCGGTCGCGCCCGGCGGCTCGGCGCCGCTGAAGCCGGCAATGATGTCATCGATCATGGCGCGCTGCGACCAGGCGAGGGCGCCGATGCCGCCGATGATGGCGAGGATCAGGATGGTGACCAGGATACCGCCGAGGCGCGAGCGCCGGGGCTTCGGTTCGAATGGGGCGTCTGCCGCCGCGGGCTCCTCGTAGGTG
>JAEZEN010000236.1 GCA_023433185.1 Pseudomonadota bacterium
GTGCAGGGCGGCTGCGGGGCGGTCCTCCGGGTGCACGACGGCGATCCAGCCGTCGGCGACCGCAGCCAGTCCGGTCTGCGCGCGGAGCGCGTGATTGGCGTAGACAATTCCGTCCTCGCCCGCACGGATGAGCATCATGTGCGGTAGCGCGTCCAGCAATGCGACAAGTTGCGGGACGTTGTCCCCGTTCGGCAATGGTGTCCGCATGCACCCAAATTCCCCTGTACGGGGTTAAGTCAAGAACCCTGCCGACGCAACGTAAACCCGCGACCATTGATTGCCCACAACGTGCCGAATTCACTAAAGTTTTAAGAGATAATCTCTGATTTCCTGACGTTCTAGGTATAAGTATCCAGGGGCTAGTCATGATCGGCATGTGCCGATGACCGGAAGAACGTATCGAGAATCTGGCGCTGCCCTCGGACGATCTTCTGCAGCGCGCGCGACTCGTCGAACCAGCCGGCCCTGTCGACCTCGGGAAAGTCCACGAGGCGGCCGGAGCGGGGCGGCCATTCGAGCTGGAATGTGTTGCTCGCAAGGGTGGCAGGATCGAAGCTGCCCGGCGCGGTGAACACCGTGATGCGCTTTCCTCCGGGCTGGCGGAACACGCCGAGCCTCTCCAGCGGGCCCCGGAGCGCCAGTCCGGTCTCTTCCGCGAACTCCCGGCGCGCCGCCGCCTCTTCTTCCTCGCCGGGCTCGACGAGGCCCTTCGGGAGGGTCCAGGCGCCGTCGTCCTTCCGTGCCCAGTACGGCCCGCCGGGATGGACGAGCAGCACTTCCCTGCCCGGTCGCGTGTTCCGGTAGAGGAGGACACCGGCGCTTCGTTGCGGCATGATGGTCAGCGCGCGGGAGCGTGGAAGGGGCCGGTGGCGACCCGGCGATCGCACCGGCCGGCGTAATCCCTACCCATGGGCTCGATGACCTTTCCGAAACGAAGTTGTGATCCGATCGCCGTTGGCAGAAATTGGCTTACTGTCACAATTGCGGACTAGGTTGGCCAATCCGATTTTGGCGGCATCATGGACCAGAAGAACCCGGACATCCTCACCCCGACCGAGGCGACGCGTGCCGAGGTCGACGCGTCCTTCGGCCAGCGGCTCCGCGAACGGCCCGAACGGCTCATCAACCGCGAGCTCTCCTGGCTCCAGTTCAACCGGCGCGTGCTGGAGGAGGCGAGCAACCCGAACCACCCGCTGCTCGAGCGGCTGCGCTTCCTGTCGATCTCGGCCAACAACCTGGACGAGTTCTTCATGGTGCGCGTCGCCGGGCTTCGCGGCCAGCAGCGTGAAGGCATCGCCATGATCAGCGACGACGGCCAGTCGCTGTCCGAGCAGCTGCACCGCATCGGCATCGCGGTCGAGAGCCTCGCCAATGACCAGCAGCAGGTCTGGGCCGAGCTCCGCGAGCAACTCGTCGCGTCGGGCATCGTTCTCGTGGACGCGACCCAGGTCACCGACGCCGATCGCCAGTGGCTCGACGGCTACTTCCTCGATGCGATCTTTCCGGCGATCACGCCGCTCGCCATCGACCCCGCCCATCCGTTTCCGTTCATCCCGAATCTCGGGCTGACCGTGGCGCTGCAGCTGTCGCGAAAGGCGGGCGGCAAGCGGATGACGGCACTGATGCGCATGCCGAGTTCGCTCGACCGCTTCATCCGCCTGCCGGCCGAGGAGGGCGCACCCTACCGCTTCATCACGCTCGACCAGCTGGTGACGCTTCATGTCGGGCGGCTCTTCCCGGGATACGCGGTGGACGGGATAGGCGCCTTCCGGGTCATCCGCGATTCCGATATCGAAGTCGAGGAAGAGGCGGAGGATCTGGTGCGCTTCTTCGAGACCGCGCTGAAGCGGCGCCGTCGCGGCTCCGTGATCCGCCTCGAGATCGAAGCCAGCATGCCGGATGCCCTGCGCGCTCTCGTCGCCGCGGCACTGTCGGTGAGCGGCGACGAGATCTTCATGGTCGACGGCGTGCTGGCGCTGAACGACCTGAGCCAGCTCGTCGCCATCGATCGGCCGGAACTCAAGTTCCCGCCCTATACGCCGCGCTTCCCCGAGCGCATCCGCGAGAACCGCGGCGACTGCTTCGCGGCGATCCGCCAGAAGGACCTCGTCGTCCACCACCCCTACGAGTCCTTCGACGTGGTACTTCAGTTCCTGCGGCAGGCGGCCAACGATCCCGATGTCGTGGCGATCAAGCAGACGCTTTACCGGACATCCAAGGACTCGCCGATCGTGCATGCCCTTGCCGAGGCTGCGGAGGCCGGCAAGTCGGTGACGGCGCTCGTGGAGCTCAAGGCCCGCTTCGACGAGGAGGCCAACATCCGCTGGGCGCGCGACCTCGAACGGGCCGGCGTGCAGGTGGTCTACGGTTTCATCGAGCTCAAGACCCACGCCAAGCTGTCGCTCGTGGTGCGGCGCGACGGGGCGCAGCTTTCGAGCTACGTCCACATCGGCACCGGCAACTACCACCCGGTGACGGCCCGCATCTACACCGACCTCTCGATCTTCACCGCCGACCCCGGCATCGCTCGCGACGTCGCCCGCATCTTCAACTACATCACGGGCTATTCCGAGCCTGGCGAGCTCGAGAAGATCTCGATCTCGCCGATCGCGCTGCGTGGCCGGATCCGCGAACTCATCGCCGGCGAGGTCGTGCACGCCAAGGCCGGCCGGCCCGCCGCGATCTGGATGAAGATGAACAGCCTCGTCGACCGCGAGATCATCGATGCGCTCTACGACGCGAGCAGCGCGGGCGTCTCGATCGACCTCGTGGTGCGCGGCATCTGCTGCCTGCGGCCGGGAATTCCGGGGCTCTCGGAGAACATCCGCGTCAAGTCGATCGTCGGACGCTTCCTCGAGCATGCCCGCATCTTCTGTTTCGGCAATGGCCATGGCCTGCCGTCGCCCGAGGCGCGGGTCTATATCGGGTCGGCCGACATGATGCCCCGCAATCTCGACCGCCGCGTTGAAGCGATGGTGCCGATCGAGAATCCGACGGTTCACGAGCAGATCCTCGACCAGATCATGGTCGCCAACCTTGCCGACAACCAGCAGAGCTGGGCCGTGCTTCCCGACGGCACCTCGAAGCGGATGGTGCCGAAGAAGGGCGAGCAGCCCTTCAACGTCCATCAGTACTTCATGACGAACCCGAGCCTGTCCGGCCGCGGAAAGTCGCTCAAGACCAGCTCGCCCAAGCCGCTGCGGATGTCTTCCGACGCGGAGTAGGGCGCGCGGGCGGGGCGAGCCCGGCGATGTCATCCCGGAGCAGGGGCGCGGCCCGATGACGATCAGGAACGCCGGGATGCCGGACGTTGCGACGAGCGCGGCCTGAAACGCCTCCTCGGCCCGGCGCGACGGTACCCTGGACTTCCGAATGCGAGCCGCTGCGCGGGCCTGGCGTGGCGGCACCCTGCGCACGGGCGGGGGGAGCCCCAAGATCCATGTGGGCCGCGTGCCGGCCGCGCATCAACGCCCTTGTCCCCGCGCGGGCGAGGCGGTAGCCGAACAGCGGGCCGAAACTGCCGCACAGCGGTGCAATCGAGGCGAATCATGGCAAACACCGACGATGGAACCGCGCGCAGCCTCGGAGACGACATGAGCAACCGCACGGGAGCGGCGAAGACCGCCACGCCGGCCATCCTCTCGCCCGGCCGGCTGAACGGGACCGGCCCCATCGCCGTCGTCGACATCGGCTCGAACTCGGTGCGCCTCGTCGTCTATGAACGCCTGTCGCGCTCGGCGACGCCGCTGTTCAACGAGAAGGAGCTGTGCGGCCTCGCCCGCGGCATCGAGGCGACGGGCAAGCTGGACCAGGAGGCGATCGCCTCGGCGCTTGCCTCGATCCGCCGCTTCAGGGCGCTGAGCGCCCAGCTCGGCGTGCAGGAGACCCACGTCCTCGCCACCGCGGCGGCCCGCGACGCATCGAACGGCCCGGACTTCGTGCGCGCGGTGGAGGGCATCACCGGTGTCGCGGTGAGCGTCCTGTCGGGGGCGGAGGAGGCGCGGCTGACGGCGCTCGGCATCATCTCCGGCATCCACGATCCGAACGGCATCGCGGGAGACCTCGGCGGTGGCAGCCTCGAAGTGATCGACGTCCGTGGCACGGATCTGGGAGCCGGCGAGACGTTCCCGGTCGGCGGACTTCGCCTGGAGGAGGGGTCGCAGAAGTCGGTCAAGAAGGCCGAGAAGATGGTCGCTGACGCGCTCGCCCGGTCCAAGGTGCTGCCGGGCGGGGAGGGGCGGCCGTTCTACGCCATTGGCGGAACGTGGCGCTCGCTGGCCCGGCTGCACATGCGGCAGAAGGGATACCCTCTCCACGTGATGCATCAGTACTCGATCAAGGCGGCGGAGGCGGCGGAGTTCTGCCGGATGCTGGTCCGTCGCGACATCGATTCGCTCGATTCGATCGAAGTCGTGTCGCGCAATCGCCGACCGCTGCTCGCCTATGGCGCGGCCGTGCTGGGCGAGGTGCTGCGGGTGATGAAGCCGTCCGAGGTGGTGATGTCGGCCCTCGGCGTGCGCGAGGGCCACCTCTACGACCTGCTGCCGCCCGAGGAGAAGGCCCGCGACCCGCTCATCGCCGCCTGCGAGGAACTCGCCTGGCTCCGCTCGCGATCGCCGTTGCACGCCGCCGAACTGCCGGAATGGACAGCGATGGCCTTTGCCGCCCTCGGCCTCGACGAGACGGAGGAGGAAGCCCGGCTCCGCCACGCCTCCTGCCTTCTCACCGACATCGGCTGGCGGGCGCACCCCGAGTATCGTGGTACGCAGAGCCTCAATCTCATCGCCCACGCGACGTTCATCGGCGTCGACCATCCCGGCCGCGCCTATCTCGCGCTGACCAATTTCTACCGGCACGAGGGCCTGATCGACGAAGGCCTCAGCCCCCACATCCGCGAGCTCGCCTCGACCCGCTACATGGAGCGGGCGCGGGCGCTTGGTGCCGCGCTGCGCCTCGGACACCTGATCTCCGCCGGCATGCCCGGCGCGATCCGTCGGGTGCGGATCGAGCAACGCGGCAAGGCTCTCGCCATGCTCCTGCCCGAGGACCTCGCCCCGCTCGGCGGCTCGCGGGTGGCGCGGAGACTGTCGCAGCTCGCCAAGTTCGCCGGCCTCGAAGGCAGCATCCTGGTGGAGTAGGGCGAGCGATCCGCCGCCGCCGATCGCGACCTCACCACGGCGTCTCGCCATCCGGCTCGACGAAGCGGCCGGACACGTCGCCGCCAAGGGCGTACCGCACGGGAAGCCGCGCGCCTTCCTCCGGCGTCATCATGCCATGGCCGGTCAGGTCGGTCTTCACGAAGCCGGGGCTCACCGAATTCACCACGATGCCGGTATCGCGCAGTTCCTCGGCGAGCTGGATGGTCAGCATGTTCAGGGCCGCCTTCGAGGCGTTGTAGCCGATGTAGCGCTGGGCGTAGTAGGTCGAGGCCGGATCGCCGTTCAGGGTCAGGGATCCCATGGAACTCGAGAGATTGACAATCCGGGCGGACGGCGCGGCCCGCAGAAGCGGCAGCATGGCCTGGGTCACCGCCAGCGCGCCGACGAAGTTGACCTCCATCACCCGGCGGACTGCATCGATCGCGGCCTTGCCGGGCGGGCCGTCGGCGAAGTCGAAGATGCCGGCATTGTTGACGAGGATGTCGAGCCGGCCATGGGCGGCGCCGATCGCTTCCGCGGCGGCGGCGATGCTTCCCGCGTCATCGAGGTCGAGCCGTATCGGCTGCGCCGGTAATCCCTCGGCGCGGAGCCCTGCGACTGCGTCGCGTCCGCGATCCGCGTTGCGCGCACCGAGGAGGACCTTGATTCCGGCCTGCGCGAGCTGGCGCGCGATCTCCAGACCGATGCCCTTGTTGGCGCCGGTGACGAGCGCAATCCGTTCGCTTTCCATGGGTGTGCCTTTCCTTCATGAGCATCCGGCCGCTAAGATATGAAGGATCATTCAGGTTGAGGATTCGCATTTGGCTGCCGCCACGCCTCCCGCACTGAGCCCCCGGAAAGCGCCGCGTCAGCGCCGGGCGAAGGTGACGGTCGACGCCATTTTCGAGGCGACCATTCAGCTTCTGCTGGGCGATGGAATGCACCGGCTGACGACGACGCGCGTCGCGGCGCGGGCCGGTGTCTCGGTCGGCACGATGTACCAGTACTTCCCGAACAAGCAGGCGCTGATCTACGCGCTGAACGAGCGCTACCTCGACGCGCTGGCCGGGAAGATCGAGGCGGCGTGCCACGCGCATCGCGGCGCGCCCGCCGGGCGGATGGTCGAAGCCCTGGTCGACACCTACTGGAGCGCGAAGACGGAGCGGGCCGACGTGACGCGCGCGCTCTATCGTTCCGTCGCGGATATCGACAACACCGCGATGATCGAGGCGTTTGCACGGCGCGTCGATGCCGCAACCACCGCCATGCTTGCCAGCGCCCCGGGGATGCCCATTGCCCGCCTCGCCAGCATCAACCTGACGCTCGTCACCGTCATCTTCGGCACGGTGCGGAGCACCTTCGAACGGAACCTCTCCGTCGACCAGACCGCGGACCTCCAGCGCCAGCTGAAGGTCGCGTGCCGCGCCTATCTCGAGGGGGCCGGCGCCTCGACATAGGCGGACGGGCCTGCGGCCTGGCGCGGCGGGATGAAACCCGGCGGCGACGATGCCGCCGGCGGAGGCTCACACCATGGCGACCTTGCCGGTCGCTATGTCGTAGATGCCGCCGACCACCTCGAGCTTCCCGTTTGCGACAAGGTCGGCAAGGATCGGATTCGCCGCCTTGAGGTTGGCGACGTTGACCCGGACATTCTCGATGGTCGCTTCCGCGAGGAGATCGGCCGGATGGGGATTTGCGGCAATGGCCTGCTCGACGCCGGGCCGAAGCGCGGCGGCCAGGGCCGGCAGGTGGCCGGGGAGCTCGGTCCCAGTCTCGACCACGTCGATGGTCGCCTGGATCGCCCCGCAGCCGGAGTGACCCAGCACTAGGATAAGCTGCGAGCCGAGGACGGCACTGCCGAACTCGAGGCTGGCGAGGCCGTCCTCGTTGACGAAATTTCCGGCGACGCGGATCACGAAAAGGTCGCCCGGCCCCTGATCGAAGACCAGTTCCGGTGCGACGCGGGAGTCGGCGCAACTGACGACCGAGGCAAACGGCGTCTGCCCGAGCGCCCGCTCCGCGCGGCTGACAGAGTAGTCGTTGTTCCGGGGCGTGCCGGCGACATAGCGGGCATTCCCCGCCATCAGCCGGCTTGCCGCCTCCGTGGGACTGACCGGCGCGGGCTGCGCCCATGCGTCACCCGACGGCAGGAGCATGGCGGGCACGACGGCCGCCGCCGCTGCAACGTATCCTGTGCCTTTCAGGAAGCCGCGCCGGGATACCGACGCGCGGATATTGCAATAGTTGCACATGCTGTCCTCCCCAACCAAGTCCCGCTTCTAGCACACCGGATGCCCGGACGCCACGAAGCCTCGGCCAGCGGCGTTCGGTGCCGCGCGCGGCTATCGTTTCGACCGCCGGGCGTGCTCGATCAACGCCCGCATCTTGGGCGCCATGTGGCGGCGCTGGGGGAAGTAGAGGAAGAAGCCGGGGAACGGCGGCAGGAATGGCTCCAGGATCGACACCAGTTCGCCGGCTTCCACGAACGGCCGGAAGGTCTCCTCCAGGGCGAAGGTGATGCCACCTCCGGCGAGCGCGGTGCGCAGCATCAGGCGCAGGTCGTTGGTCGTGATCTGGGGCTCGACAGCCACGTCGAAGGGGAGGCCGTTCTCCTCGAACTCCCAGCGGTAGGGCGCCACGTTCGGCGCCGGACGCCAGCCGATGCATCGGTGGTTAACCAGCTCGCGCGGATGCGCCGGCGCGCCGTGGGCCGCGAGATAGGCGGGCGCCGCCACGACCGCCTCTCGCTGTTCCCCGCCCAGGGGGATCGCGACCATGTCCTGCTCGATCACCTCGCCGAGCCGGACGCCCGCATCATAGCCCGCGGCGACGATGTCGAACTCCTCGTCCGTGACCGTGACGTCGATCGTCACGCCGGGACAGGCGGCCGCGAAGGCCGCGAGGAACGGACCCGACAGGAAGTGCTCGGCGATCGAGGTTGCGGCGATCCTGAGGAGCCCGTGGGGGGCGCTCTCGCCAGCGATGCTTTCGAGCGCCGTCCCGATATCGGTGAGGGGGCGGGACAGCGTCTCGTAGAGGCGTTCGCCCGCTTCGGTCAGGCGCACGGACCGTGTCGTCCGCAGGACCAGCGTCGTGCCGAAGGTGTCCTCGAGCCGTCGCATTCCCTGACTGACCGCGGAGCGGGTTACGCCCATACGATCGGCGGCGGCGCGGAAATTGTGCTCCTCCGCGACGGCGACAAAGAGCGGCAGGAGATTCAGGTCGATCTTCATTGTTTAGCGGAGCTAACCATCCAGTCGACACATCGGTGGATACCAGTACCAGTCGCACACGTCCATCTTCTCCCTGAACCCGAGCCGGGAGCACGACATGGACAAGATCATCCTGATTACCGGGGCCTCCAGCGGGATCGGCGAAGGCATCGCCAGGGAACTGGGGTGCCGCTGGCGCCACGGTCCTGCTGGGCGCGTGCCGTCTCGATCGCATCGAGGCCATCGCGGCCGACATCCGCGCCGCCGGCGGAAGCGCCGAAGCCCGCGCACTGGACGTGACCGATCGTCAGTCCATGGCCGCCTTCGTCCAGGCGGCCATGGAGACG
>JAEZEN010000256.1 GCA_023433185.1 Pseudomonadota bacterium
GACAAGGGGGGGCGTCTCCTCCACGGCGGCCGCCGCCCGGCGCATCTCAACAAAGGCCATTTCATCGCGCCGACGGTGATCGCCGACGCGCCTGACGATGCGCGCATCATGGTCGAGGAGCCGTTCGCGCCGATCGCGCCGCTGACCACCTTCGCCGACGAGGACGAGGTGATCGCCCGCGCCAATGCGCTGCCCTTCGGGCTGGCCTCCTACGTCTTCTCGAACGACGCCGGACGCGCCCAGCGCACCGCCGACGGAATCGAGGCCGGCATGGTCGGGATCAACGAGATGCTGCTCTCCGCGGCGGAGATTCCGTTCGGCGGCGTCAAGGAATCGGGTTACGGGCGGGAAGGCGGCTCGCTCGGCATCAAGGACTATCTCGAGCCGAAGTTCATCCGCCACAAGCTGATCGTGACCTGAGGGGGGACGCATAGTGAGGACGACGACGATCGAGCTCCGGCCGGAGCATTTCTCCGAGGCCGAGAAGCTCCTGGTGACGCACGGGGAAATGACGGCCTCGACATTCCGCTACGCCACCGGGGTCGAGGGACTCCGAATCCGGAACACTGCCGGCCACATCGACCTCCTGCCGTTCCAGGGCCAGCAGATCTGGGACGCGGTCATTCACGGCCGGTCGCTGACCATGGGCTCGATGTTCCCCGAGCCGCGCGCCGGCGTGCCCTATCTCGGCACCTACGGCGCCTTCTTCATCCATTGCGGCATGACCGCGATGGGTAATCCCGGGCAGGGGGACAGCCACCCTCTCCATGGCGAACTTCCCAATGCGCGCTTCGAGTCGGCGCAGCTCGTCGTCGGCGAGGAGGGCGGAAAGCCGTTCATGACGCTGACCGGCTCGTGGCGCTACGCCATCGCCTTCGCGACCAATTACGTGGCGACGCCGAAGGTCACGCTTCGCGGCGGCGACAGTTTCGTCCACATCGACCTGTCGGTGCGCAATCTGATGCGGAAGCCGATGGAACTGATGTATCTCGCCCACATCAATTTCCGTCCGGTCGACGGCAGCATTCTCATCGACGCGGTGCCGAACGACCTCGAGAACATCAAGGTGCGGACCGCGCTCCCGTCCAACTTCTCGCCGACCGAGGAACACAGGAGGCTGCTCGCCGACGTGCTCGCCGACCCGGCGGTGCACCGCAGGATCGGCTACGGCGCCGACCCCGAGCTGGTGATGACGCTGAAATACCCCGCCGATGCCGACGGCTGGGCGGAGACCATGCAGCGCCATCCCGACGGGACGGCGGACTTCGTCCGCCACCGGCCGGACGAGCTGCCGAAGGGCGTCCGCTGGACGACGCGCTCGGGCGACCAGGAGGCGCTCGGCTTCGTCCTTCCCGCCACCGCCGAGCCCGACGGCTACACCGCGGAGAAGGCCAAGGGTAACGTCCTCAGCCTCGCCGCGGGTGCGGAATGGACCTGCAGCTTCGACTGCGGCGTCCTCGACGCGGCCGGTGCAACGGCGATGCGGGAGCGGATCGAGAAGGTCAAGGCGGGGTAGGGGGGACGGCAGCGATGCGGCAGCCGTGACCACCGGAACGAACCCAGCGACCGGCTTCCGGGTGGACTCGGGAGTCGCTGCGTTCCTGTTACTGGTCCTGATGCTGCAGACCGCGGTCTACCTCACCTATCCGGTGTCGACCGCTGTCGCGCCGGCAGGGGCCGACTGGATCGGATGGTGGGATCAGGGCCGCTACCACGAAAGCGCGTGGGCCCTCGCGGCGGGCGACCTGTCGCCCGAGCGTCACTGGTACCCGATAGGCTATGCGCTCCTCGGTGCGCCTTTCGCCGGCATCCTTCCCAGGCACATTTTCCTTCCCGCCAACATTCTCGCCAACCTGATTTTCGCCGGGGCTTTTCTCGCCTACTTCCGGCCCCTGATCGGCTACTGGCCGACTGTCCTGGCGTTTCTCGCGGCGCTCCTCCTGCCGCCGATCATCTGGCTGCCATTCTCCGTCGTCCTGCCCTTCTGGCTCCAGTTCGTGATCCCCTGGAACACGATCCCGGTGGCTGCCGCGTACATGACGATCCTGCTGCTGATGCGCGGAATCGGCGAGCATCCCGGGGTAGGCCGCGATGTCGTGCTCGGCGTCTCTGCCGGTCTGATCGCCGTGACCCGGCCGGTCGATCTGCTTCCCCTGGCGCCGGTGGTGGCGGTCTACGTCTGGCAGCGGCTGGTGGTCGACAGGCGGTGGCGGAACGTTGCCGCAGGTTTGCTTGGCACCATCGCCATCGTGGTGCCGGTACTCTTGCTGACGTTCAGCATCCATGGCGGTCTTTCGTCGCCGTATCGAAGCGTGTCGACGACCATCGGCCTGAGCCCCGCAAGCATTCCCTACCGCGCCCTGGCCACCCTGCTGGACAGCGCCACCTACGGTACAGGTCAGAGCCTGTTCGACCTCGCGCCGCTCCTTTTCCTGGCCGTGCCGCTCGCACTCGCGTGGGCGGTGCTGGACAGGCGGAACGGCCTGCTGCCGATGGCGGTCGTTCTGGTCGCGGTTGGTGGTACCTCTCCTACAACGACTTTTCGCCCGCCAACATCTTTCGCTTCTTCCTGGTCCACTACATCGTCTGGACCTTCCCGATCGTCGTCGCTGGCGGCGTGGCCGGTCTCCTTCTCCTGGTGCGGGCACGGCGCTGGGCGGCGCTTGCCGCCTCTGGCGGTCTCGTCCCGGTTCTGCTGGCATCGTTCACGCTGCACGAGCGAGGCGTTCCCGGCGTGCATGTCACCATCGCCGACCCCGGCGAGGAGCGCCTTGTCTATACGCTCGCCCTCGATCCGTCCCGGAGAGTCCACGCGGTCGACTTCGCGCGGGCGCATACCACGAATGCGCTGTGGTTACCGTTTCGAGAGTTCGACGTCAGGGTTGACGGCGTTCCTCTGCCCCTCTTCCGGGGCTACAGAGCTGTCTCCATCGACAACGGTGTGCGTATCCTGTTCACGCGGCCGGTGGCGGCGCAATCCATCGAGATCACTCTCGGCGGGTTGATCGAGAACAAGCCGACCGCTGAAAGGCGGGTGCGCGCAGTGATATTCCATCCCGCCTTGAAATGGCCGTGGGACCGGGGGGGCATCTCGAAGGCACGGCCGCAGCGGAATCCGGCGCCGTCTCACCCCAGCGGATAGCCGTTCTGCTCGAGGAAGAGCTTGAGGCGCTCGGGGAACCCGAGCACCGCACGCTGGCGGCGCGGGCAGTCCTCGATCGGCCGGGCGACGAGGCAGACCTCCTCGCCGTCGTCCGCCGCATGGTCCCAGTTGGCGTCGAGCGCCTCCCAGGCGGCGCGTCCCTTGCCGACGCGCTGGCTGGCGGCGACCCAGCCGGCGAGGAAGCCGGGCGAGGTCCAGCGGTCGGGACCCGTCCAGCCGTCCTCGAGTGCGGCGAGCCAATCGCGATGGGCGGGGAGGAACTGCATCTCGCGCGACACGTCCACCGCCTCGCCGCGGCGGATCGCCAGCACCTGGAGCGGGCCGATGCTCGCGGCGTAGCTGTCGAACTGGTAGAAGAAGCGGTTGTCGATCATGACGATCTCGGCGATGCCGTCGCCGTCGAGATCGTCGAGGAAGTCGCCGTTGCCGTCGAAGGCGCCGACATCGACCGCCTTCCACCGGCCCCCGACCTGGCTCGCAACGATCACCTGGGTGCAGCAATGGGCGCCGCCGGAATAGCTGGTGAAAAAGACCTCGGGCCGGGTGTTGTTCGGGTCCATCTCGGCGATGCTCGCCTCGGCGGTGGGGAAGCCGAGGCCCGAGGCGACGCCGACCGCCTCGAGCACCTTCCGCCCGGCGACCAGGACCTCGAGCACCGGCACGTCGAGGTCGGGATCGACCTTCGGGCGCGACACGAGGCGGATCTGCGCGGTCACGTCGCCGACGCTGGCCGCGGCGCCGGACGCGCCCTCCTCGAACACGGTCGTCGGATAGCGGGGAGGGGGTGATTGCGCTGCGGCCCCTCCCGTCGCCAGACATGCGGAGAGGGTCAGGAAGGCTCGGGCGAGTGCGGGCAAGGCCATCTCCTCGAATCGTCCCGCCGAGTCTACCCGACACTGGCCCGGTCGCACCTTCAAGAGGGGCGGCAAGTGTCGGGATCGGCCCGAGTCCGGCCGACCCCTACGGGAAACCCCGAACTGGAAAGCCGGCCGCCCCGCCGCTACTCTTCGCAGCGACAATTGGAGGTCAACCATGCCCGATACCCAGGGCCTGAAAACGATCAGGCTGAATCTCGCCCGGACCAAGGACTTCCCCAACGGCAGCGATCGCCACGGCTATCGCTTCACCGCGCCGCTCGACGCCGAGGGCCACCTTGATGCGGCGGGCTGGAAGAAGCATCGCGACATGTGTCGGGTGGTCCGCTTCTGGGGCGACGAGGAGGACGACATTGGCCATCTCGTTCATCGCCCCGGCGGCTCGTGGGGCTTCACCTACGATCTTGCCGGCGACGAGGGCGACGAAGCGGGGTTCAAGCTGTCGAGCCATGTGTTCGTGCCGGGCGAGTATGTCTCGATCCGCGACGATGACGGGGAACTACACCCGTTCCGGGTCGTCACGGTGGAGGATGTCCGGATCTGAGCGGCGCTGCACGATGACCGGGCAGTCGCTGCCTTGATTCTGGGCCGTGGTTGCTCGTGGCGCATTTTCCGGCAGGGCCGTCTCCGGCACGGATATTGCGGGGCCAATATCTTTCGGTGGCCGTGAGGCCGGAGAGACGGAGATGACCGCATGCTACGCACGATTGCCCGCCCGCTGGCCCTGTTCGTCGCACTCGCGTCCCTGGCCACAGGGGCGGCGGCCGAGACGCCGGTGAAGTTTTCACTGGACTGGAAGTTCGAGGGACCGGCCGCGCCGTTCCTGCTCGCCCTCGAGAAGGGCTACTTCACCGACGAGGGCCTCGACGTCACCATCGATACCGGTGCCGGCTCGGTCGAGCCGATCAACCGGGTCGCTTCCGGCGCCTATGACATGGGCTTCGGCGACATCAACTCGGTCTTCAAGTTCAACGACCAGAACCCGTCGACGCCGATCAAGTCGGTCTACATGGTCTACAACAAGCCCGCCTTCGCCATCGTCGGTCGCAAGAGCCTCGGCGTGTCCGCGCCGAAGGACCTCGAGGGCCGGAAGCTCGGCGCCCCGGCGCCCGACGGCGCCTATGCGCAGTGGCCGATCTTCGTCGAAGCGAACGGCATCGATGCGGCGGCGGTGACGATCGAGAACATCGGGTTCCCGGTGCGCGAGCCGATGCTCGCCACCGGCCAGGTCGACGCCATCACCGGCTTCTCGTTCTCCTCCTTCATCAATCTCAAGGCCAACGACGTTCCGGTCGACGACATCGCGGTCCTGCTGATGGCCGACTACGGCGTCGATCTCTACGGCAACACGATCATCGTCTCGCCCGCCTTCGCCGAGGCCAATCCCGACGCCGTCAAGGGCTTCCTCCGGGCCCTCAACAAGGGCATCGTGGAGACCGTCGCGGACCCCGCCGCGGCGGTGAAGTACGTCGTCGCCGCCAATCCGGTGCTCGACGAGTCGACTGAGCTCGAGCGGCTCCAGATGGCGATCGACCAGAACATCGTCACCGACGAGGTCAAAAAGAACGGGCTCGGCGCCATCGACGCCGACCGCATGGCGAGTGCCATCGACCAGATCGGCCTGACCTTCACCTATGCCGAGAAGCCGACGGCGGACGCCGCCTTCGACCCCTCCTTCCTGCCCGAGGCGGCGGAGAGGGCGCTCGACTAGGTCGCAAGTCCATGACCCCCTACCGGCCTCCCCCTTCCAGGGCTACGGGGTTCACACATCTCGCCAGCCATGTCGGATCGTGTGAAGCCTTGCTTTCGCCGGTCGAAAGACCAGCGACGCCCCGGTCCATGCGACACCCAACCCTCCCCTTGTGGGTGGGTCGAAACGCCGAAGGCGTTTCGGGGAGGGGTCAGTCTCTCGGCACCAGAAGCCACTACCCCTCTCCGGAA
>JAEZEN010000265.1 GCA_023433185.1 Pseudomonadota bacterium
AGAAGCGGCCGCTCGGACTCCAGGGCTGCGGCGCGAAAGCCGGCAGCGACGGCACGGTCGTCGGCGGCAAGATCGAGGCAGAGACCGGCATCCTCTCCGCCGGCGCCAAGCGCGGCGAGGAACCCAAGCAGGTGCTCGACCTCGTGGCATTGGCGCCGCTCGAGAACGGCGATATCGAGGAAGCGGTCAAAGCCGGCATTCTCGATGCGCTTCCGCGCGGTACAGTGCTCGGAGAAGCCGACGACGCGTGCGGCGCCGCTCGCCCCGGCGATGCGGGTGGCGCCGTTGAAGTCGGTGTCCCAGCGCGGCACCAAAGCGAGGTCGAAGGCGCCGGAGGTCATGGCGCCGAGGAAGGCGGCGAGGTCGTCACCCCCCGCCGCGCCGACGATGACCGGCCCGCTCGCCGCCACCGGCACGGCAATGACGCGGTCGACGAGCCTGCACGCCGAGGCGAGGGCGAAGACCCGGTCCAGCACGACGGCCGTGATCTCCGCCTCCGGCGCGGCGCGGCGCAGGCCGGCGAGGAACGGGGAGGTCAGCACCCAGTCGCCGATGAAATCGAGCTTGACGACGAGGATGCTCCGGCAGCCACCGAGGTCGACGCCCGCCGTGCCGGGGCCGGTCTCGACAACCCGCCCGTCCCGCAGCGGCGGGGCGTCCGGCAGGTCGAGGACCGCCGAGACCGGCGGCGCCGGATTGCCGAGGGCGGACGGAGGATCGGGGCGGAGCATAGCGTCCCTCAGGCGCCGTTCACCTCGAGCATCCAGTTGAGGATCAGTCGCCAGTCGGTCATCCGGATCGGGGTGCCGTGGGAGCCGGTGTTGAACAGCGCGAATTTCACGGGGTAGCCGGGATCGAGCTGCTTGAACTTCCTGAAGAAGGCTTCCTGCTGGCGCCAGTTCATGACGATGTCGCCGGTACCGTGACCGATATAGACCGGGACCTTGCGCTTGAAGGCGGCCGTGTTGAAGAAGCCCTGGTCGTTGGTCGAGCCCATCAGGATGTAGCCGTCGATGTGCTGGGCGATCTCGGGATCCTTGGCAAGCCCCCAGCAGATGCGGCCGCCGAGCGAGCCGCAGGCGACGAAGACCGGCGCGCCGGGCGAATTGGCGATGTAGGTCTGGAGCAGCAGCTTGGCCTGGGCGACGCCACGGGCATTGAGGCTCGGGAACTCGCCGGAGAGATAGACCCCGCCGTTCCGCGCCATCAGGTTCTTGATGCGGTTGAAGTTGCCGCCGAACATGCCGTCGTCGGCCCCCTGTCCACGGTTGCCTCCCCGCCCGTGGACATAGAGGACGATGGCCTTCGCCCCGCCATCGACGGCTCCGACGGCAATGTACTTGACGCTGACCCGGCCGCTCTTGACCTCCATGTCGCGCTGGGACGCCTTGACGCCGAGATCGACATATTGCGGCTTCGCCTGCTTCTCGGGGACGACGTCGCGCTCATGGAGATCGCGGCGCTCGACATAGTCGACCTTCACGTAGTCGCCACCGGCGGTCGTCTCGAGCACGCCGGGATACTTGAAGAGGTCGTCCTTGTAGGGCGCGAGCCTGTAGGACGCCTCAGCGGCGGGCACGAAGGCGATGAGCAGCGCCGCGACGGCTGCGGGGATTCCAAGTTTCAACGGCCGGCCTCCCTGGGCTTTGTAGTCGTCGTCCCCCAGGGCAGGGACCTTGCCGGATATTTGCCGCGGCGTCACCCCGTTCCGGCGGCCGGTCAGCTCCGGCTCGCCGCGGCGGTCGCCGCCCCCATGCCGACGAGGCAGCCGGCGCCGGCCCTGTTCATCCAGCGGATCACGCCCGGCCGACGGATGCGCTGGCGGAGCTGGTCGGCGGCGAGCGCGAAAACGAGCGCGTTCAACCCGGCGAGGGCGACGAAGGTCGCCTCCATGATCACGAACTGCGGCAGCAGCGGCGCGCCATGGTCGATGAACTGCGGCACGAAGGCGACGAAGAAGGCGATGCTCTTGGGGTTGAGCGCAGTGACCACGAAGGCATGGCCGAAAATCGCCGGGGCGGGCGAGCGGGCGAGATCACCCGTCTCGGGCAGCGCCGGCTGCGATCGCCACAGCCGGATGCCGAGATAGACGAGGTAGGCGGCACCGATCCACTTGAGCACCGTGAACAGCGTCGCCGAGGCGAGCATCAGGGCGCCAAGACCGGCGAGCGACAGCGTCATCGCCGTGAGATCGCCAAGCGCCACGCCGGCCGCCATGGCCAGCGCCACGCGCTTCCCCTGCGTCAGCGCGTAGCTGACCACGAGCAGGATCGTCGGCCCCGGGATGATCAGGAGCACGATCGAGGCGGCGGTGAAGGCGATCCAGGTGGTGGGGTCCATGGCGGCGACTCGGGGGTAGCGACTCGGGCAAGCGACTCGGGGGACGGACTCGGGGCGGCCGTTGCCGGGGCGAGCAAGCGCCCCGAACGACGCAGCGTCAAGGCCGTTCGCGGGTTGCAGCGCTCGATCAGCCCGGCAGCGTGACGATGATCGGTGCGCCGTCGGTCGCGACGACCGTATGCTCGTACTGGACGACCGGGGTGCGCGGCGCGCTGTGGAGCGTCCAGCCCTCGCCGCTCTCGGCCGCCATCCGGCCGCCCGTGGACAGGAACGGCTCGACGGTCAGCACCAGCCCCTTGCCGATGCGCCGGCGGTCGCCCTGGGTGGGCCAGGTCGCGATCGACCCCGGCGGTTCGTGCAGGGCGCGACCGACGCCATGGCTCGCGAGATTGCGGATCAGCGTGTAGCCCCGGGACGCGGCGAAGCGCCCGATCGCCTTGCCGATGCCGGCGAGCGGCTTGTCGCTGCCCACCTGCGCGACGCCGATCTGCATGGCGCGCTTCCCGTCCCGGCAGAGCCGGTCGAGCGGCGCGCTGGACGGCCCGATGACATAGCTCGCGCCGGTGTCGGCGAAGAGGCCGTCCTTCGAGGCCGAGACGTCGATGTTGACGAGGTCGCCGGGGGCGATGACGCGATCGCCGGGAATGCCGTGGGCAATTTCCTCGTTGATGCTGATGCAGGTCGCCCCGGGAAATCCGTAGCTCGACTCCGGCGCCGGCACGGCACCCTCGCGCTCGAGAAGCGCGCGGCCGATCCCGTCCAGTTCCCGTGTCGTCATGCCGGGCGCCATCGCCGTGGCCATGGCCTGCAGGGTGTTGGCGACGATCCGGCCGATCTCCCTCAGCCCGTCCAGTTCATCCTGCCGTGTGATCGTCATGGCCCTGCTCCTTCGGGGAGAACGCGGCTGCGGGTGGTCGTCCCGGGATATCGGCCGGCTCGGCCCGAAACAAGAGCAAGACCCGCCCGCGGGAGCGGACGGGCCTCGAGGGATAGGGCGGCCGGGCGGTCAGACCCGCGCGGCGGCACCCTGCCGCCGGGCCTTGCCCATGAACCCGATCGCGCCGATATCGTCGCCGCCATGCGGGGCATGGGACGCCGCCACCGGGCGGTTGCCCTTGCCGCCGGGCTTGCCGCCACGGTGGTGCTGGCCCTTGGCGCTGCGCGGCTGATCGTGGGC
>JAEZEN010000304.1 GCA_023433185.1 Pseudomonadota bacterium
GTCAAGGCGATCTTCATGGTCATCGTCGCCGATGGCCTCTTCGCGATCTTCTTCGCGGCGATCGACTATTGACCATGCCGGCTGAGCAGGTGATCGAGTTCGTGCCGGCGGCCGAACGCCGCGGCGAGGTGGTGCTGTCGGTGCGCGGCCTCACGGCCGGGTTCTGCGACCGCAACGTCATCGCAGGCCTCGATCTCGACGCCTATGGCGGCGAAATCCTCGGGGTCGGGGGCGCTTCCGGTACCGGCAAGACCGTCCTCCTGCGCACCATCCTCGGCCTCGTCGCGAAACGGGCGGGCCGCATCGAGATCTTCGGCGTCGATGTCGAGCGGTGCAGTTCGGCCGAGCGCGAGGCGATCGACCGGCGCCTCGGCGTCATGTTCCAGATGGGGGCGCTGTTCTCCTCCCTCAGCGTTCTCCAGAACGTCCAGGTGCCGATGCGCGAGCATCTCGATCTCTCGCAGGGGCTGATGGACGAGCTGGCGCGGGTGAAGCTCGAGCTCGTCGGGCTGCCGCCGGACGCCGCGGGCAAGTTCCCTTCGGAGCTCTCGGGCGGCATGACGAAGCGCGCCGGCCTCGCCCGGGCGCTGGCGCTCGACCCCGAGATCGTCTTCCTCGACGAGCCCACCTCGGGGCTCGATCCGATCGGCGCCGCCGATTTCGACCAGCTCATCGCGACGCTGCGCGACACTTTGGGCCTCACGGTGTTCATGGTAACGCACGATCTGGACAGCTTGCACACCGCATGCGACCGGATCGCCGTCCTGGCCGACCGGCGCGTGCTCATCGAAGGTTCCTTCACCGAGATGCTGGAGTTCGACCATCCTTGGGTGCAGGCCTATTTCCGCGGCCCGCGGGCCCGCGGGCTGAACGTCTGAGGCCGGGATGGAGACGCGCGCGCGCTACGCCCTGATCGGCCTCTTCACCCTGGCGGTGATCGTCGCTGCCTTCACGTTCATCTACTGGCTGAAGCGGCTCGACGAGACCGGGCTGCGCTCCACCGTCTATTTCGAGTTCAGCGGCTCGGTCGGCGGGCTCGCGCCGGGCGGCGCGGTCTACTTCGCCGGCATCAAGGTCGGCAATGTCACCGGGCTCGCCTTCGACACCGAGGATCCCAACAAGGTGCTGGTCACGGCCGAGGTGCGACAGGACACGCCCGTGAAGACCGACACGCGGGCGGTCGTCGGCTCGAACCTCCTCACCGGCGTCGCCTATATCGAGATGACCGGTGGTACGGGCGCGGCGGAGAGCATCTTCATCCAGGATCCGCCGCTGATCGTCGGGGCGGCGTCGGCGTTCAGCGATGTCCTGGCGGCGGCCGGCTCGGCGGTGGGCAAGCTCGAATCCATCGCCTCGCGGCTCGATTCGTTTCTCGCCGACAACCAGGCTTCGGTGACCAACACCACCAGGAACGTCGAGGCCTTCACCGGCGCCCTGGCGGAGAACGCCGAGGACATCAGCAGCTTCCTCGCGAGCGTCTCGGAGCTGTCGGATACCGCGAGCCGGCTGTCCTCCCGCCTTGACGGGATCGTCGCCAAGGCCGACGAGATCGTCACGGCGGTCGACCCGGCGAAGGTCGACGGCATCCTCACCTCGACCGACGATTTCATGCGGCGTGCCGCCGACGCCTCGGACAACATCCAGGGCGTCATCGCCCAGGCCGAGACCATCGCCGGCCAGCTCGGCGAGTTCTCGACGGGCCTCAACGAGACGCTCGGCAATGTCAGGCAGGTGGTCGCCGGCATCGATCCCGTGAAGGTGCAGTCTGCGGTCGACAACATCGCCGGCTTCTCGGATCAACTGCGGGAGGCCACGCCGGATGTCGAGGGGATCATCGCCGACGTGAAGGCGACCGTCGCCGGCGCGCGGGACTTCGCCGACAACCTCACGACCCGGAAGGACGACGTCAACGCCATCGTCGCCAATGCCAGGGAGCTCGCGACCAAGCTCAACGCAGCCTCCGAGCGGATCGACAACGTGCTCGGCGCGGCGGAGCAGCTGCTGTCGGACGAGGACGGAGTCGGGAAGAACTTCTTCCAGGAGGCGACCGGCGCCGCCAGAGCGATGCGCCAGACGGCGGAGACGATCAACGCCCGGGCGGATGAGATCACCTCGGGCATCGCGAGCTTCTCGAATCGCGGCCTGGCGGACGTCGCCTCGCTGGTCAACGAGCTTCGGGCTTCGGTGGCACGCATGGACCGCGCCATCGTCGATCTGGCCCGCGATCCCGGCGGCGCCATCTTCGGTGGCAATTCCGGCGTCCGCGAGTACAATCGCCGATGATGACGGGCGCCTCCCTGGGGAAGGAGCGCCTCGGGCGCGTGTTGGCGGGGGCGGGTTTGTTCCTCGGGAGTCTCGAAGGCTGGTCGCGACGGACCGTGCCGCTGCTGGCGATGACGCTCGCGGTCGCGGGGTGCAGCCTGTTCCGCGGGCCGCCGCCGGAGACCTACGATCTTGCCGCGCCGCGGAGCATCTCGACCACGAGCGGCACGGCCGCCCAACTCCTCGTGCCGGAACCCAGCGCGCTGAAGACGCTGGACAGCGAGCGCATCGTCGTCGCCAGCGGGCCGCGCCTCTACTACTATCCCGATGCCCAGTGGCCCGACCGCATGCCGCGGGTGTTCCAGGCGCGGACGATCGAGGCCTTCGAGAACTCGCGGAAGGTGAAGGCTGTCGGCCGCCCGGGCGAGGGGCTGAGCATCGACTACCAGGTCGTCGCCAACATCCGCTCCTTCGAGTACCGGGAGGAGACCAAGACCAGCGGTTACGCCCATGTCGAGGTGTTCGTGAAGATCATGGACGACCGGAATGGCAGGGTGGTGGCGACCCGCACCATCACCGGAAATGCCCCGGTTCTGGCGAATTCGGCCCAGGCGGTCGTCGCCGGGCTCGATGCGGCCATGTCCGAGGTGCTCGTCGAACTCGTCCGCTGGACGCTGAGAGCGGTCTGAGTGG
>JAEZEN010000229.1 GCA_023433185.1 Pseudomonadota bacterium
GGGTCAGCGAGACGAGGAGCGGCGTCATGGCCACGGCCACGACGTCCTTGGTGAGAAGCGACGAGAGGAGACCGCCGGCCAGCACGAGGACGGCGAGCAGGACCGGCGGCGTCACCTCGAGCGAAGCAATCCACCGTGCCACCCAGGCATAGAAGCCCGAGACCACAAACGCCGCGGACACGACCATGAGGCCGAAGAGCATGCCGATGGTCCGGTAGTCGATCGCCTCCCAGGCGGCCTGCGGGCTGATGCTGCCTGCGACGAGCATCGCCAGCATGCCGACGAGGGCCGCGCCGGTGCGATCGACGCGGAAGCCCGGCAGTTGGCCGAAGCCCATCGCCACGTAGACGAGGATGAAGATCAGAAGGGTGATGTCCATGGCAGCCGTCACGATGCGCTGGCGGTTATGATGGGCCCGCTGTCGAGCGGCGGCGATGCCGTTCTTTGCTCCGAATGCCGGGATTCCGCAACCGGCGCGGCGCCTGCGGCAGCCTTGAGGGCGGCGACGTGAGCATGCCGGAAGCGACGGACACGACGGGCCGCGCGGGCGATGCGGTGTTCTATCTCGCCGCGGTGGCGGTCGGCGCGATCACCGGGCTGCTCGGCACGATCCTGCATCTCGGCACGGACCGGCTTCTCCGCTGGCCCGAGGCGCTTCGCGCCGGGACCGGATTGGACGGCGTCACGCTCCTTCTTGTGACCGGCACGATCTCCGCCGCCATGGTGCTGTTCTCGGTCTGGCTCGTGCGCCGCTTCGCGCCCGAGGCCGGCGGATCCGGCGTCCAGGAGATCGAGGGGGCGATGGTCGGCCTGCGCCAGGTGCGCTGGCTGCGGGTGCTGCTGGTCAAGTTCTTCGGCGGCTTCCTGTCGCTCGGCTCGGGACTGGTGGTCGGGCGCGAGGGGCCGACGATCCACATCGGCGCCTCGATCTCCCAGGCCTTCTCCGAGCGCCTCGGCTTCTCCGTGCGCGACGGTCGGGGCCTGCTGGCGGCCGGCGGCGCCGCGGGACTGGCCGCGGCGTTCGGCGCCCCGCTCGCCTCCATCCTCTTCGTCATCGAGGAGACGCGCCGGCAGTTCCCCTACACCCTCAGGACCTACACCGCCCTGATGCTCGCCTCGGTGACCAGCGGCATCGTGACGGAGGCGCTCGCCGGCCGGCGGCCGTTCATGGTCCTTGCCGTGCCGGACGTCGCCATCGCTTGGCTGCCCGCCTTCGTCCTCCTCGGCATTCTCCTCGGCGCGCTGGGCGTCCTCTTCAACCGCGCGCTGGTATGGTCGCTCGACCGCGCCCGCGCCATCGGGCGGGGCGCGTCGTTCTACATCGTGCCCCTCGTCGTGGGCTTCGCGGTCGGCGTCCTGCTCATCGTGCAGCCGGAAGCGACGATGGGCGGGGATACCCTTGCCGTCCAGCTCGTCGGCGAGAACCTGCCGCTGACGTTCCTCGGGCTGATCGTCGTCGTCCGCTTCGCGATGACCATGGCGAGCTACTCGACCGGCGTGCCGGGCGGCATCTTAGCACCGCTCCTGTCGCTCGCCACCGCCTTCGGCCTGCTCTACGGACTTCTGCTCGCATGGGTCCTGCCGGTACCGGAAGGCATGGCTCCGGCGTTCGCCGCAGCGGCCATGGCGGGATTGTTCGCCGCGACCGTACGGGCGCCGCTGGTCGGCATCGTGCTGATCGCCGAACTCACCGGCGCCTACTCGATCCTGGTGCCGGCGATCATCACCTGCATCTTCGCCAATCTCGTCGCCGACCGGCTTGGCGGCCGGCCGATCTACGAGGTCCTCCTCGAACGGACCCTCGCGCTCGCCGGCGAGGCACCGAAGGGCGCCGCGCCGTCCGCCACCGACAGCGCGCCGGAGGTCGGCGGCTGGGACCAGCGATAGCGGAACGCACCGGATCCGACCACCGGGCGGGCGGCGGCTCAGCGACGGCTTTCCCGGATCATCAGCGCGGCGCCGACGAGGAAGCCGAGCGCGCCGACGAAGAGGTGGACATTCGCGACATCGCCGATCCACGCGGCCTCGCGCCCGGGCGGGACATAGGCAAGCGTTGAGGCGGTCATGAAGGCGACGGAGCCGGCGAGATTGGCGAACACGATCTGCCAGTCGAGGCTCGCTGGCCGCCAGCTCCAGTAGCTGTGCGAGGTCTCGACGAAGGCGAGGTAGCTCGAGATGAGGAACATCACCGAGCCGAGCATCCCCGGCACCCAGATGACGAGGTCCTGGGCGAGCCAGCCGTCGGGCGCCCTGAGCGCGTCGAAGGTGTTGAAGTTGAAGTCGATTGTTCCGACGAACTGGGTGAGCGTGCTCCACCAGCCCGCGCTCCGGGGGTGCCAGCCGATGAGGGAAATCGTGCGGCGGCCGGGATGGTCTCCGGGGTCGGGTGTGAACTCCGGCGCGTTGGCGGCCTGGAAGTGCTGGAGATAGGCGGCGAGGGTGAACGGGACCGAGCCCGCGGCAAAGACCATGTTGATGGCGGCGGTGGGCGGGGCCGCCCCCGCCGGCAGCAGCGACAGCGCGCTCCCCAGCATGAAGAGGAGCGACCCGAGGGCGAAGAGGGCGGCGATGCTCCGGTTGCATTCCGGCCGCCGCCAGACCGGCCCGCGCTCCTGCGCGCGGAGGCTGCCCTCGAGCCCCTTACGCTCCGGCCGGGCGAGCCAGACGAAGCGATGGCTACCGATCGTATAGGTCCGCAGCGTGACGAAGGGCCACGGACCCGTGATGTGAATGCTCAGGCCCTTCGGAACGACGAAGGGGGTCTTCATGCCGGCCGACCGCTGACGATGCGTCGCGCGCGATTCATCTCGTGCCGGCCCCCGGATCGTACCGCCGGTTACGCAGTGTTCGGGCCGGTCATGAGGTTGGAAGCGTCCCACGCACCGCTCCGGATGCGCTCGAGCGGGATCACGGCCGGCTCCTTGCGATCGGCGAAACTGGCGAGGTCGAACGACGCGAAATTCAGGCTGCGATAGTCGCGGATCCAAAGGCGCTTCCGCCCGAGGTCGGACATGCTGGTCCACGACGTGAACTCGGTCGCGTAGGCCGCACCGCCGCCGTCATCGAGGCCCTTCACCTCGAGGTGGCTCTCCCCGCCCTGCGGGTAGTCGACCGTCAGCCCGCGGGGCCGGTCGAAATTGTTGAGGATGTGGGCGAGCGCCTGTACCGCCTCGTCGGGGGAACCCGCCTTCTCGGTGAACTGCGCATAGAAGGCCGCGCGAACGAAGCGCCCGACGGAGGTGTTCGACGCCGGCAGGCCGGCGGTGGCGATCCCCGAGTCGGGCTGGCTGGCCTTGTAGCCGCCGAACGTCGCCGACGGCGTGTCGACATTGGTCAGGTGGGTGTAGTTGTCGAGGTTGGTCAGGTGCCACGTGAACTGCGGGCCATTGGTCATGACCCCGACGGGATTGTCGTAGACCTGCATCTCGCCCCGATCGAACTCGACGACGATCGCGGCGCCCGTCCTGTCGTGAAGCACGTAATGGAAGGGCGACTCGGCGCCGCCGAGGATCGCGAGCGGCACGAGCGCCAGGGGCTGCGCGACGAGCGCCGCCTTCACCTCCGCGACGGTGGCGAACTGGCCGAGGGCCCACGATCCGAGATCGGAGGCCGAAAGGACGGCGCGGGTCATCTCCAGAGCCTCGTGCTTGGCGCTGGCCGCTGCCGGATAGGACAGGACGCTGAAGGTGAGGCCCTGGTCGTTCAGGCCCTCGAGGACCTTGAGGTCGCCGACCGTAATCGGGGCATCGGGGGCGGGCACCCGGTCGGGCATTGTGATCCCGATCATGCCGTGGCGCGCGACGAATTGCAGCGGCGCGGCGCCGGCGACCTGCGATGTCACCGCATGGCCGACCGGCAGATAGACCGCTTGATACGGCAGGTCGACGGTCAGTTCGAGGGTGCGACCGTAGTAGGCGTTGCCGGCCGCGTCCTTGTAGCCGAGGGACGTGCACATGTCGTCGTTCTCCGGAATGCGGCCGCGGTCCCGGAGCCGGCTCCCCGGCCCCGGGCCCGAGGCACTCAGTTGTGGTTGAAACCCGAAGCCTCGGCGGAGGTGAGCGGGCGCGTCACCGGATGCCTGGCGAAGAAGTCGATCGAGCGCTTGAGGTCGCCGAGAAGGAGACTGGCGAGGTCGCGGCTGACGCCATGGCGGACCAGGATGCGCTGGATCACGAGGTCCTGGC
>JAEZEN010000231.1 GCA_023433185.1 Pseudomonadota bacterium
ATCGAAGTCCATGTCGTGTACGAAGAAGGACGTCCAGACCGTGCCGCCAGTGATGGATTCCGGCTTTCGCCGGAATGACGGCCGTGGTGGCAGCCTTCCGGCTTCCCGGACCCGCCCGGGGCCTCAGCTCCGGAGGTTGATCATCCGCTCGACCGCCCGCCGCGCCTTCTCCGCGACGAAGGGATCGATGGTAACCTCGTCGCGCAGCTCGACCAGGCTGTCGAGGATCTTCGGCAGCGAGATGCGCTTCATGTGCGGGCAGAGGTTGCAGGGCCGGATGAACTCGATGTCCGGCACCTCCGCCTCGATATTGGCCGACATCGAGCATTCGGTGACGAGCAGCACCTTGGCCGGATGCCGGTCGAGCACCCAGCTCGTCATCTTCGCTGTCGAGCCGGTGAAGTCGGCCTCGGCGAGGACGTCCGGCGGGCACTCCGGGTGCGCAAGCACGACGACGCCGGGATGGGCCTCGCGATAGGCCGCGATCTCCTTGCCGGTGAAGCGCTCGTGGACTTCGCAGGCACCGTTCCAGGCGATGATCTGCACGTCGGTCTGGGAGGCGACCCACTTGGCGAGATACTGGTCCGGGAGGAACAGCACCTTGTCGACGCCGAGGCTTTCGACGACCTCGACCGCGTTCGACGAGGTGCAGCAGATGTCGCTCTCCGCCTTCACATCGGCCGACGTGTTGACATAGGTGACCACCGGCACGCCGGGATAGCGCTCGCGGAGGAGCCGCACGTCCGCCCCCGTGATCGATGCCGCCAGCGAGCAGCCCGCCCGCATGTCGGGGATCAGGACGAGCTTGTCCGGGTTCAGGAGCTTCGAGGTCTCGGCCATGAAGTGGACGCCGCACTGGACGATGATGTCGGCGTCGCTCCTGGCGGCGGCGACCGCGATCTGCAGCGAGTCGCCGATCACGTCGGCGACGCAGTGGTAGATCTCCGGCGTCTGGTAATTGTGCGCCAGGATGACCGCGTTCCGCTCCTTCTTGAGGTCGTTGATCGCCTTGACGTAAGGCGCCATCACCGGCCACTCGATCGCGGGAATGACGTGCTTGACGCGCTCGTAGAGGGGCGCGGTCTCGCGCGCCACCGCGTCGGTATAGGTCAGGTCCGGCATGGCAACCGGCGCGAACTTGCCGACCTTCGCAAGGCGGGACGCGGCGCGCCGCTCCCTGCTCGTGCCCATCGCCTCGGTCATCGCCCGCCTCCTCTTTTTATGCTCAAACTGAGCATAATTTGGGCCTTAAAACAGCCGGTCAAAGCCGGCTCGACGATCGATATAAGCACTGCCTGAGCAAAAATCCAATGCCCACTGCAAATTTCTCATGCAAATCTGCAATGAAATTCATCACGGGGCTTGATGGGTCGCGGCGGCCGTCAGAACGGCGCGTCTTCCTCGCCGCCATCGAGCGGCTCGACGCCAGCCGGCTTGCCGCCCGCCGTCAGTCGGATGCGCTCGACCCGGCCCTCGGCCTCCTTGAGCAGCCGCTCGCAATGGTTCTTCAGCGCCTCGCCGCGCTCGTAGCGCTCGATCGACTTCTCGAGGTCGACCTTGCCGGCCTCGAGTTCCTGAACGATCGATTCGAGCTCGGCCAGCGCCTTCTCGAAGGACAGGTCGGACACCGCGGCGGGGGACTTTTCGGCCATGCGTTGACGCAACTCCTCAATCGGACGCGGACACGCCCATCAGCGTCCCGACATGGGCCGCGACCGAGTCGCCGAGCCCGCGAAGATCATACCCGCCCTCGAGCAGGCTGACGACCCTGCCGCCGGCGTGGCGGTCGGCCAGGTCCATCAGCCGCGCCGTCGCCCAGGCGAAGTCGTCCTCGCTGAGGTTGAGTGAGGCCAGCGGATCGCGCCAGTGCGCGTCGAACCCCGCGGAGATGACGATGAGGTCCGGCCGGAATCGGTCCACGGCCGGAAGAATCCGTCCCTCGAAGGCCTCCATGAACTCGACCCCGCCGGCACCGGGCGGCAGGGGCGCATTGAAGACGTTGCCGACGCCGGTCTCATGCACCGCCCCGGTCCCGGGATAGAGCGGCATCTGGTGCGTCGATCCGTAGAGGATGCTGGCGTCGTTCCAGACGATCGCCTGCGTGCCGTTGCCGTGGTGAACGTCCCAGTCGACGATCGCGACGCGCTCCGCCCCGTGCGCCGACTGCGCATGCCGCGCCGCGATCACGGCACTGGCGAAGAGGCAGAAGCCCATGGCCTGGTCGGCCTCGGCATGGTGCCCGGGCGGGCGGACGGCGCAGAACGCATTCCGCGCGGCGCCGGTGAACACGGCGTCGACCGCGACAATCCCGGCGCCGACGGCGTTGGAGGCCACTTCGAAGCTGCGCGGCGAGACCCAGGTATCGGAATCGAGCTGCGCGAGGCCCTCCTCCGGGATCGCCGCCCGCACGGCCGCGACGTAGCGCGGATCGTGGGCGGTCTCGAGCACCGCGTCGTCCACCGGCGTCGGCCCGACACGTCTGAGTGACGCGAAGCGGGGAGCGGACAGCGCCTTCGTGACGGCGCGGATGCGGTCGGGCCGCTCGGGATGGCCGGTCGGCGTGACATGATCGAGAAACAGGTCGTCCGCGACGAGAAGCGTGGTCATGACGTGGGCCCTCCGACAGGGCGAACCGGCGCCGGTTGATGGCGCCTATGCATCGCCCGTCGCGCGTTCGGTGAACAGCGCGAGGGCATCGAGGGCGGCCGGCGAGCGGAGCAGATCGGCGAAGCTCGCTGCCTCGTGATTGATCCGCGCCAGAACGTCCCGGCGGTCGCCGCGCATCAGGCGGCGCGCGGTGCGCACCGCCTCGGGCGGCTTGCTCGCCAGCGATGCGGCACAGGCATGGGCAACGTCGTCGACCTCTTCGGGCGCGACCACGCGGTTGATCAGCCCCGATTCGAGGGCGCGCTGGGCATCGAACTGCTCGCCGAGGACGATAAGCTCGAAGGCGCGATGGTAGCCGAGGATCAAGGGAGCGAGAATGCTCGCCCCGCCTTCCGGCGCCATGCCGATGTCGGCGCAGCCGGCCGCGAAGACCGACCATTCGCTGGCCACCACGAAGTCGCAATGGAGGAGCAGGACGGTGCCGATCCCGGCGCAGAGCCCGTCGACGGCGGCGACCACCGGCTTGTCGATGGTCGCGAAGGTCTTCATGAAGCGGATCGGCGCCTCCCCGAACTTGCCCTGCTCGACAAATCCGCGGAGCTCGGCCGGGTCGTGACCGGCGGTGAACATGCCGGGCATCCCGGCGACCACCACGGCCCGCACGCTGGTGTTCCGCTCGGCGAGCGAGACGGCGTCGGCGGCGAGATCGAACATCTCGGCGTTCAGCGCGTTGCCGTACTCGGCGCGATCGAAACGGATGGTCTGCACACCGTCCCGTACATCGACGGAAATGTGGTCATGCATCCGGCCGCGTTCCCCCCCACGTCATTGCTGCCTCTCCCTCGGCTTCATTCGACTGCGTCCCCTGCAAGCAGCAGCGCCGTCGCCCCGGCGTCGAGTCCACGCACCGCACCCGCCGCGGCGGCCCGCAGGCCCGGCGCTTCGCTCAGCATCGTTTGGGCGAAAAACGCCGCTTTGGCAAATGTGTCACGCTCCCGGAGCGTGCCGGCCTCCGCGAGTGCCGCCCTGGCGAGCAGTCCGCCTCCAAGGGTCGTCGCGAACAGCCGTAGATAGGAGCCGGCGCCGGCCAGGGCCGCGCGACGCTGGCCGCCGGCGACCGCCTCCGTCATCGCGCGCGTCGCGGCGCGCAGTTCGGCGATGGCGGTGGCAAGCGGAGCGTGCATGGCACGAAGGGCATCGTGGCGGGACGAGGACAGAACATCCGCGATGGCAGCGAGTTCCGCAGTGACCGCCGTCACCGCGGAGCCCCCGCCCAGACCGAGCTTGCGGAGAACGAGATCGATCGCCTGGATGCCGTTCGTGCCCTCGTAGATCGCAAAGATGCGGGCGTCGCGGAGGTGCTGCGCCGCCCCGGTCTCCTCGATGTAGCCGGCGCCGCCATGGACCTGGATGCCGAGCGAGGCGACCTCGACGGCGGCATCGGTGGCGTAGGCCTTGGCGATCGGCGTGAGGAGGCTGGCGCGCTCGCCCCAGGCGCCGCGGTCCTCGGGCGCGCCCCGCCGGCTCATGTCGATCGCGTGCGCACAGGCGTAGCAGAGCGCCCGGGCGGCGGCGACCAGCGCCGCCATCCGCATCAGCATGACCTGGACGTCGGGATGGCGGACGATGGCGACGGGGCCGGCGCCGTCCGGTCCGCGCCCCTGACGGCGCTCGCGGGCATAGGAGAGCGCACCCTGCCAGGCCCGCTCGGCGACGCCGACGCCCTGGATTCCGACCGAGAGACGCGCAAGGTTCATCATGGTGAACATGCAGGCGAGGCCGCGATTCTCCTCGCCGACCAGGAAGCCCGTGGCGCCGTCATAGAGCATGGTGCAGGTCGGCGAGCCATGAAGGCCGAGCTTGTGCTCGATGCCGGTCGCGGCCACCCGGTTCCGGCCACCCGACGGCAGCATCTTCGGCACCAGGAACAGCGAGATTCCACCGGTGCCGGCCGGCGCGTCCGGCAGGCGGGCCAGCACCAGATGGACGATATTGGGGGTGAGATCGTGCTCCCCGTAGGTGATGAATATCTTCTGCCCCGTAATGCGGTAGGTGCCGTCACCCGCCCGCTCGGCGCGTGCCGCCAGGAGCGCGAGGTCGGAGCCGGCCTGCGCCTCGGTGAGGTTCATGGTGGCGGTCCACGCGCCCGAGACGAGACACGGCAGGTAGGCTGCGCGCAACTCTGCGGAGCCGTGGGCGGCGATCGCCTCGATCGCACCGGCGGCCAGCATCGGCCCGACGGCGAAGGCCGCGTTGCCGGAATTCCACAACTCCTGCACGGCCATCTCGATCATCACCGGCAGGCCCTGGCCGCCATGGGTCTCCGGCGCGCTCACCCCCGTCCAGCCCCCCTCGGCGAAGCGGCGATAGGCGTCGCGCCAGCCCGGCGCCGTGGTCACGGCCCCGTCGCGGAAGGCGACGCCCTCCCGGTCACCGACCCGGTTGAGCGGGGCCAGCACCTCGGCAGCGAAGCGGCCGGCCTCGGCGAGGATGTCGTCGAGCGGGACGTCGTCGAGCACCGGCGAGCCCGGGCCTGCGGCAACACGGAGCGCGGCGGCGATCTCGGCGACCGGCGGCGTGAACGTCATCCCCGAATGCTCCCCCTGCGCGCCTTGACCGTCCGCCCCCGCGGCGGCCACAAGACGCTCTGTACCGGATTTGCGGCAGCCAAGGGGCCGAATTGCCTGAAATCTACGACATGGGCGAACCCGCGGCCGCGCGGGCGGGCATCGCGGCAGCCAGGGCGGCACTGGCGCGCGGCGCGCTCGTCGGCCTGCCAACCGAGACCGTCTACGGCCTCGCGGCAGACGCCCGCTCCGACCGCGCCGTCGCCGCCATCTTCGCCGCCAAGGGCCGACCGCAGTTCAACCCGCTGATCGTCCATGTCGCCGGACGCGACGCCGCCGAGCCCATCGCCGCCTTCCCGGCAGCCGCCGAACGCCTCGCCGGGGCGTTCTGGCCCGGGCCGCTGACCCTCGTCC
>JAEZEN010000392.1 GCA_023433185.1 Pseudomonadota bacterium
ACTACGTCCTGCCGAGCCCGCTCCGGATCGCCCAGGCGCTCGTCACCGACTGGGAGATTCTCGGCCGCGCCCTCCTCATCACGCTCCGCACCACATTCCTCGCGCTCCTCCTCGCGCTGGTCGGCGGGGTGCTGCTCTCGGTGATCCTGGTGCAGTCTCGCTGGATCGAACTCGCCTTCTTCCCCTATGCGGTGATCCTCCAGGTGACGCCGATCGTCGCCATCGCGCCGCTGATCCTGATCTATACCGAGACCACGCAGCAGGCGCTCCTCATCTGCGCCTTCCTCGTCGCCTTCTTCCCCGTCCTCGCCAACACGACGCAGGGCCTCAAGTCGACCGACCACAACCTCCTCAACCTGTTCGAGCTCTATCGCGCCAGCCGCTGGCAGACGCTCCTCCTCCTCAAGCTGCCCAACGCCCTGCCCTTCTTCCTCGCCGGGCTCCGCATCGCCGGCGGCCTCGCGCTGATCGCCGCCGTCGTCGCCGAGTTTGCCGCGGGCACCGCCGGAGGCAATGCCGGCCTCGCCTTCCGGCTGCTCGAATCCCAGTTCCGCCTCAATATCCCGCGTCTCTTCGCGGCGCTCGTGCTGCTGTCCTTCACCGGCGTCCTGATCTACGCCGCCACCAGCCTCGTCTCGCATCTCCTGCTCCGCAAGTGGCACGAGAGCGCGATCCGCCGGGAGAACTGACATGGCCGAGTACGGCTTTGCCGCCGTCCCCGACGCGCCGCGCTACGTCATCGCCGACGCGACCGTGCCCGGCGTGCTCCTCGACGCGCCCGGCATCGAGCCCGACGCGGAAGGCCTGACCCGCGTCGACATCGCCGTCGCCGAGAGACGCATCGTCGGCATCGCTCCTGCCGGGATGTTCGGCGGCGACGCGCCCCGCATCGAGATGCGGCGCGGCATGGCCTGGCCGACCTTCGTCGATATGCACACCCATCTCGACAAGGGCCACATCTGGGCGCGCCGGCCCAATCCGGACGGCACCTTCGCCGGCGCGCTCGACGCGGTCGCCGCCGACCGGACCGCGAACTGGAGCGCCGACGACGTCTGCCGCCGGATGGACTTCGGCCTCCGCGCCGCCCACGCCCACGGCACCTCGCTGATCCGCACCCACCTCGACTCCGTCGATCCGCAGTACCGCATCTCGTGGCCGGTCTTCGCCGGGATGCGCGATGATTGGGCCGGCCGCATCGACCTCCAGGCGGTGTCGATCGTCGGCATCGAGGAGCTGCGCGACACGGCCTATGCCGACGCCCTTGCCGACACGGTCGCCGCCCACGGCGGGGTGCTCGGCGCCGTCACCTACATGGTCCCCGACCTCGCGCCCCTCGTCGAGGCGCTGATGCTGCGCGCGGCAGCGCGCGGCCTCGACCTCGCCCTCCACGTCGACGAAAGCGGCGACCCCGCTGCCCACTCGCTCCGCGTCGTCGCCGATACGGCGATACGGCTCGGCTTCCCCGGCCGCATCGTCGCGGGCCATTGCTGCTCGCTCGCGATCCAGCCCGCGGACGAGGCGGAGGCGACGATGGAACGCGTCGCCCAGGCCGGAATCGCGGTGGTCTCGCTGCCGATGTGCAACATGTACCTTCAGGATCGCATGGCCGGACGCACGCCGCGCTGGCGCGGCGTTACCCTGGTGCACGAACTGATGGCGCACGACGTGCCGGTCGCCGTGGCGTCCGACAACACCCGCGATCCGTTCTACGCCTATGGCGACCTCGACATGGTCGAGGTGTTCCGCGAGGCGACGCGCATCCTCCACCTCGACCATCCGGTCTCGTCCTGGGCGAGCCTCGTCGCCCGCGCGCCGGCCGCGATCATCGGTCGCGGCGACGACCACGGCCAGATCGCCGAAGGCCGGGCCGCCGACCTCGTCCTCTTCCGTGCCCGCACATGGACCGAGCTGCTCGCCCGCCCGCAGTCCGACCGCACCGTGCTGCGCGCCGGAAGCGCCATCGACCGTACGCTCCCCGACTACAGCGAACTGGACGAGATCGTGGGATTGGCATGACCGACATCGCCCGCCTGAAGACGCTGCTCGACGGCATCAAGATCGAGGACAATCCGGCGATCGTGAAGCAGAAGAGCCGGGACTTCTTCTGGTACTCGCCGGTCCTCAAGCGTGAACTGGATCACGTCACCGGCGACCTCGTCGTCTCGCCGAAGGACGAGGCCGAGGTCGTCCGGGTGCTCGGGGCCTGCTACGAGCTCGGGGTCCCCGTGACCCCGCGCGGCTCGGGCACCGGCAACTACGGCCAGGCGATGCCGCTGTCGGGGGGCGTCGTCCTCAGCCTCGCCGACTTCAACGCGGTGAAGGACGTGTCGCGCGGCCGGGTGATCACCGAGCCCGGGGCCATCCTCGCCCAGATCGACAAGGTGACGCGGGCCGGCGGGCAGGAGCTCCGTCTCCATCCCTCGACCTATGCGACCGCGTCCCTTGCCGGCTTCATCGCCGGCGGCTCCGGCGGCGTGGGCTCGATCAACTGGGGCGGGCTCCGCGACATCGGCAACGTGCTGCGGCTGCGCGTCGTGACCATGGAGGAGACGCCGCGCGTCCTCGACCTGACCGGCTGGGACCTTCACCGGGTGATGCATGCCTACGGTACAAACGGCATCATCACCGAGGTCGAGGTCCCGCTCGACGCCGCCTATGACTGGGTGGACGTCATCGTCGGCACGGACGACTATCTCCGCGCCGTCGAGATCGCCGACCTTCTCGCCAACCGCGACGGGCTGCTCTTCAAGGAGATCGCGACGGTGGCCGCGCCGGTGCCCCACGACTACTTCCTCCGCCACCAGAAGTTCCTCCGCCGCGACCAGTCGGTCGTGCTCCTGATGGTCGCGCCGCACGCCGTCGATCCGCTGATGGCGCTGCTCGCCCGCGAGAAGGGCGAGGTTCTCTACCGCTCCGACGCGGCGAGCGAGGACGAGAAGAAGGGTCTGCCGCCGGTCTACGAACTGAGCTGGAACCACACGACGCTCCGCGGTCTCCGCGTCGACCCGACCATCACCTACCTCCAGACCCTCCACCGCGCGCCCGGCCCCCTCGCGAGCGTCCGCCGGATGACCGAGACCTTCGGTGACGAGGTCCCGGGGCACCTCGAGTTCATCCGCTTCGACGGCAATGTCTGCGCCGCCGGCCTGCCGATCGTGCGCTACACGAGCGACGCGCGGCTCGACGAGATCATCGCTATCCACGAGGACGGCGGCGTCCCGATCTTCAACCCCCACCGCTATACGCTGGAGGAAGGCGGCATGAAGCAGACCGACGCCGTCCAACTCGCCTTCAAGCACGAGGCGGACCCGCGGGGGCTGCTCAACCCGGGCAAGATGGTCGCCTGGGAGAATCCGGACTTCGACTGGAAGACCAACAAGACCTACCTCTTCCCCGGCCTCCAGCCGGCGGCCGACTAGTTCCGAAGGAGAGCCCGTCACCATGCGCGTGCTCGTCCTCTTCGCCCACCCGGTCGAGACCAGCTACATCGCCGCGCTTCACCGCGCCGTCGTCGAGGAGTTGCGGGCGGCCGGCCATGAGGTCGACGACTGCGACCTCTATGCCGAGGACTTCGCGCCGGCGATGACGCGCGAGGAGCGCATCGACTACCAGGAGATCGGCCCCAACCGGCGGAACGTCGAGGGCCACGTCGCGCGGCTGCTTGCCGCCGAGGCGCTGGTCGTCGTCCACCCGGTGTGGAATTTCGGCTACCCGGCGATCCTCAAGGGCTATTTCGACCGCGTCTTCCTGCCCGGCGTCTCCTTCCACATGATCGACCGCAAGGCCACACCCGGGCTCCACAACATCCGCAAGTGCGCCTTCGTCTGCACCTATGGCGGCAGCCGCCTGCGGGCGTGGCTGGTGGGCGACCCGCCCCGCAAGCTGGCCAGGCGGACGATGCGCGTCACCATCCACCCGCGCGGCCGCGTCGACTACCACGCCCACTACGACATCAACCGCTCGACGCCCGAGAGCCGCGAGCGGTTTCTCGGCCGTGTCCGGAGCGCGATGCGGGTCTTCTGAGCCGGCCAATCGCCTGTCATTCAGCCGACATGAAGGCTGCTTAGACGCATAAGCGATGGGATTCGACCACCGCCGCACCGTGACCTTCCGACTGGCCCAGGCGGCCCACGCCTACCGCGTGCGTGCCGGCAGCCGGCTGGCGCGGATCGAGCTCCATACCGGCCAGGAATCGCTTCTCAAGGCGCTCGCGGACAACGATGGCCAGTCGATGAGCGACCTCGCCGCCGCGCTTGGCGTGCAGCCCCCCACCGTGACCAAGATGATCAGCCGGCTTGCCGCCCAGGACTACGTCGAACGGCGCGCCTCGCGCGGCGACGGGCGGCAGGCCATGGTCTTCCTCACCGCCCGGGGCCGGCAGAGCATCGAGGGCATCGACAAGGTGTGGAAGCGCGTCGAGAAGGACGCGGTGTCGGGCATCGACGACAAGGACCGCAAGAAGCTTCGCAAGCTGCTCCGCCAGATCGAGCGCAACCTCGGCGCCGCGCGCCACGCCGACGACGAGGATCTGGCGGCCGACGACGACGGGACGACGCAGGCGGCCGAGTAGCCCCGCTTCGCACTCGACGCCGCCCCCGGCCTCCTATAAGCGGAGGCGCATTCCGCAGTGGAAAAAGGGGGCTCGCCCGCACCGGGCGTGAGGAAACGGACCATGTCGATCACATTCGATTTCGCCGGGCGCGCAGCCGTGGTCACGGGCGGCGCCCAGGGCATCGGCCGCGCCGTCGTCGAGAAGCTGCTCGGAGGCGGCGCGAGCGTTGCCATCTGGGACCGCGACAGGACCCTCGCCGCAGCGACCGCGGGCGAACTCGCCGCGCGCGGCCATGTCATCGCCGTCGGCGTCGACGTCGGCGACTTCGGCGCCGTCGAGGCGGCGCGGGACGAGACCGTCGCGGCCCTCGGCAAGGTCGACATCCTGGTCAACGGCGCCGGCATCGCCGGGCCCATCGCCAAGACCTGGGAGCACACGACCGACGCCTGGGAGCAGGTGCTCCGCGTCAACCTCACCGGCCCCTACCACTGCTGCAAGGCGCTGGTGCCCGGCATGATCGCCCGGAACTACGGCCGCATCGCCAACATCGCCTCGATCGCCGGCAAGGAGGGCAACCCCAACGCCTCGGCCTATTCGGCGTCGAAGGCGGGCCTCATCGGCCTCACCAAGACCCTCGGCAAGGAACTCGCGACCTACGACATCGCGGTCAACGCCATCACCCCGGCGGTCGCCAAGACCGCGATCCTCGACCAGGTGACGCAGCAGCACATCGACTACATGCTGTCGAAGATTCCGCGCGGCCGCCTGGTGCTGGTCGAGGAGATCGCCAACACCATCGCCTTCATGGTCTCGGAGGAATGTTCCTTCACCACCGGCTTCACCTTCGACATCTCCGGCGGCCGGGCGACCTACTGAGGCATACGGCCGTTGACCCCATCGACGCGGTCGCCGACGGAATCAGCCGCCCGGCTCCGCGGCATCGCGCTGATGTGC
>JAEZEN010000469.1 GCA_023433185.1 Pseudomonadota bacterium
AGCCCGGACACCGTCGCGGCGGTCCTCGAGGCCGGCGCCCGCTTCGCCGAGGACGTGCTCGCCCCGCTCAACCGAGTCGGCGACGTGGAAGGCTGCCGGCGGCACGACGACGGCAGCGTCTCCACGCCACCCGGCTTCCGCGACGCGTATCGCGGCTTCGCCGCGGGCGGCTGGATCGGGCTCGCCGGCGATCCGGCCCATGGCGGCCAGGGCCTCCCCTACGTGCTCGCGGCGGCGGTGAACGAGTTCGTCACCTCGGCCAACATGGCCTTCGGCATGTATCCCGGCCTGAGCCAGGGGGCGATCGCCGCCCTCAGCCTCCACGGCAGCGCGGACCAGAAGCGCACCTACCTGCCGAAACTCATGTCGGGGGCATGGGCCGGAACGATGAACCTCACCGAGCCCCAGGCAGGCACCGACCTCGGGCTGCTCCGGACGCGCGCCACGGAGAACCCCGACGGCAGCTTCGCCATCACCGGCACAAAGATCTTCATCTCCTCCGGCGAGCACGACCTCGCGGACAACATCGTCCATCTCGTGCTGGCCCGCATCGACGGCGCGCCGGCGGGGACGAAGGGCCTGTCGCTGTTCGTCGTGCCGAAATTCCTGCCCCTCCCCGACGGCGGCCTCGGGACGCGGAACGCGCTTGCCTGCAGCGGCCTCGAAACCAAGATGGGCATCCACGGCAATGCCACCTGCACCATGTCCTACGAGGGCGCGACCGGCTGGCTGGTGGGCGCACGCGACAAGGGGCTGCGCGCCATGTTCACGATGATGAACGAGGCGCGGCTCGGCGTCGGCATCCAGGGCCTCGCCGTGTCGGAGGCCGCGTATCAGGCGGCGGCGGCCTATGCCCGCGAACGCCGCCAGGGCCGGGCACTCGGCGGGCCGCGCGACCCCGATGCGCCGGCCGACGCGATCCTCGTCCGCCCCGACATCCGGCGCACGGTCGCCGCGATCAAGGGCTTCAACATCGCCGCCCGGGCGCTGGTCCTGTCGGTGGCGCTCGACGCCGACATCGCCCTGCGCTCCCCGGACGCGGCGACGCGCGAGGCCGCCGACGACCGCCTCGGCCTGCTGACGCCGGTGGTCAAGGGCGTTCTCACCGACCGCGGCTTCGACAACGCCGTCGCCGCCCAGCAGGTGTTCGGCGGCGCCCGCTACATCGCCGAGACCGGCATCGAGCAGATCGTCCGCGATGCCCGCATCGCCATGATCTACGAGGGCGCGAACGGCATCCAGGGGCTCGACCTCGTCGGCCGGAAGCTGCCGCGCGACGGCGGCCGCGCCATCACCGCCTTCTTCGCCGAGGTCGGCGACTTCGTCGCGAGGCACGACGACGACGAGGCACTCGCCCCGTTCATCAAGCCGCTCAAGCGCGGCCTCGACGACCTCCAGGGAGCGACGGTATGGTTCATGGCGAACGCCATGACGAAGCCCGACAACGGCGCGGCGGGCGCCACCGACTACATGCATCTCCTCGGCCTCGTCGCGCTCGGCCTGATGTGGGGACGGATCGCCGCCGCGACCCTCGCCCGGGGCGACGCGGAAGGCGGGACCGCATACGCCGACCTCGCCTTCGGCCGCGCCTTCATGGAGCGCACCATGCCCGAGACGGCCCTGCGGCTCGCCCGCATCCAGGCCGGGGCCGAGACGCTCATGGCCATTCCGGACGGGGCGTTCTAAGGTCTCCGCAGGGACCTCATCGACGGGCGCGATCCACAATGGCCGAGTACGAACTGACCTGCTTCGACAAGTCCGGCAACTCCTACAAGGCCGCGCTGATGCTGGAGCTGACCGGCTGCGACTGGCAGCCGCGACTGGTCGACTTCTTCCACGGCGAGACCCGCGGGGAGGACTACCGCGCGCTCAACGTGATGGGCGAGGCGCCGGTGCTGATCCACGGCGACACGATGCTCTCGCAGTCCGGCGTGATCCTCGACTACCTCGCCGAGACGACGGGCCGGTTCGGGCCGCAGACGCCGGAGGAACGCCGCGAGATCCTGCGCTGGATCCTCTTCGACAACCACAAGCTGACCAGCTACACGGCGACGCTTCGCTTCATGCGCGCGATCGCCAGGACCGGCGAGACGCCGGTGACGGAATTCCTCGACAAGCGGGCGCGCGGCGCCTGGGATGTCCTCGACCGCCACCTCGCCGGCCGCGACTTCGTGCTCGGCGACCGGCCGACGATCGCCGACCTCTCGCTCTGCGGCTACCTCTTCTTCGACGGCGAGATCGGCATCGACGTCGCCGGCTATCCGGCGATGGCCGCCTGGCGCGAGCGCATCCGCGCCCTGCCCGGCTGGAAGCACCCCTACGACCTGATGCCGGCGGCACCGTTGCCGGAGAAATTCTGAGGCGCAGACGAGATGGCGGACGCCTTCATCTACGACCACGTCCGCTCCCCGCGGGGGCGGGGCAAGGCCGACGGCGCCCTGCACACCGTCCCGACGGTCGAACTCGCCGCGCAGGTGCTCCGCGCCGTGGTGGCCCGCAGCGGCATCGACGCCGCGGAGATCGGCGACGTCGTCCTCGGTTGCGTCGACCCAATCGGCGAGGCAGGCGGCGACGTGGCGAAGAGCGCGGCCGTCGCCGCGGGCTTCCCCTACACCGTGCCGGGGATGCAGGTGAACCGCTACTGCGCCTCCGGCCTCGATGCCGTCAACATCGCCTCGGCGGCGATCCGGAGCGGCGACCACGACCTCGTCATCGCCGGCGGGGTCGAATCGATGAGCCGGGTCGGCATCGGCGCCTCGGGCGGCGCCTGGCCGGTCGACCCGCGGGTCGCGGTGCCCGCCTACTTCATGCCGCAGGGCGTCTCGGCCGACCTGATCGCGACCAAATACGGCTTCGGCCGGAGCGACGTCGACGCCTATGCCCTCGAAAGCCAGCGGCGCGCCGCCGCGGCCTGGGACGACGGCCGCTTCGCGCGCTCGGTGGTGCCGGTCCGCGACGTGAACGGCGTGGCGCTGCTCGACCGCGACGAGCACATGCGGCCGGGGACATCGATCGAGGCGCTCGCCGCGCTGAAGGCGTCCTTCACGCTGTTCGGCGAGATGGGCGGCTTCGACGCCGTGGCCATCGCCGCCCATCCCGAGATCGAGGCGGTCGAGCACGTCCACACCGCTGGCAACTCGTCCGGCATCGTCGACGGCGCCGCCGCCGTGCTGGTCGGCTCGCGGGAGGCCGGTGCGCGCATCGGCCTGACGCCGCGCGCCCGCATCCGCGGCTTTGCCAACATCGGGTCGGAACCGGCGCTCATGCTGACCGGGCCGGTCGACGTGACGCGCCGGCTGCTCGCGCGCACCGGCATGACGCCCGCCGACATCGACCTCTTCGAGGTGAACGAGGCCTTCGCCGCGGTGGTGCTGCGCTACCTGCAGGCCTTCGACCTCGACCCGGCGGCGGTCAACGTCAATGGCGGAGCGATCGCCCTCGGCCACCCGCTCGGCGCCACCGGCGCGATGCTGCTCGGCACCGCCCTCGACGAACTGGAGCGGCAAGACCGGGCGACGGCACTGGTCACGCTCTGCATCGGCGCCGGCATGGGCACCGCTACGATCATCGAGCGGGTGTGAGATGGCGACGCCTCCCGGATCAGGCCGCGCCGGCCGGCCCCTCCCACGTCACCGGCGGCAGGGCTTCCAGCGCGGGGCGCGCGAAGAAATAGCCCTGGAGCAGCGTGATGCCGATATCCTGGAGCGCGGCCGCCTCGCCGGCCGTCTC
>JAEZEN010000471.1 GCA_023433185.1 Pseudomonadota bacterium
CGATCAGGGGCGCCTGCCGCACGACGAGATGGGCGGGCTTCCTGATCCGCGGCCGCGCGAGGACGTAGCGCGCCGAAACGAGAACCCAGCGCCTTGCGACCCGGCGGGGTCGCGTTCCCCGGCGGAAGCTCAGCCAGTTCCACGCGACACGTGCGGACCAGAGCGCCCGACCCTTGAGGATGCGTAGCGAAGTGCCGATGGTCACGATTGGAAGCGGCCGGTTCGGAAGTGGCTCAGGCTGCACCACTTATCGCAGGTTGATCTTCCGGCCGGCAACCAGTTTCTGGTCCCTCCGGCGGCCCGCTCGGGTCGTCGCCGGTCGTCCGCCGGCGCCGGCCCGTGGCCCCCCGTGTCACCGCGGCCCTCCGTCCTCAAGAAGAAGGAAAGGGACCCCGCCGGTGCGGCGGGGTCCCTTTCCAATCCGGGCCGGCAGACTGCGCCGCCGAGATGGCCGATCAGTCGAACCGGCCGCTCGCGTGGGCCAGCATGGTGTAGACCTTGCCCGTATCGGATGTCAGGTAGGTGTTGCTGGCGGCGCGGTTGTCGCCGTTCTTGCGGTTGACCTCGGCGAGCAGCTTCTCGAAATCGCCCACATAGCGATCGACCGCCGCGCGGAACTTGGCGTCGCGCTGGTACTTCTTGCGGATCTCGTCGAAGGTCTGCTGGCCCTGCAGCGTGTAGAGGCGGCGGGTGAAGACGTTCTTCTCGCCGCGACGGTGGCGGTCCCACAATTCGATCGACGCATCGTGGTCGATGGCCTTGGCGATGTCGACCGAGAGCGCGCCGAGAGGCTGCTCCGTGTCGACCCTGGCGGCACCGCTGCCGTTCGCCTCGGCGGGCCGCGCCGCGGTTTCGGCCTCGGCCGTCCCGGTTGCACCGCCAGCTTCCTCGTCGCGGGAGGCGCGGCGCAGGAGGTCGGACACCCAGCCGCCACTCTCGCCGGCCGGCGACTCGACGGCTTCGGCTGCCGGCTCGGCAGACTGCGTCTGGCTGACGGGCGGTGCCGCGCGGGCCGGCACCGGGCGTGGTGGCGGCGGCGGAGGGGGCGCCGCCCGAACCGGCTCCGGCCGGCTCGGAGCGGGCCGCGAGGGGGTGGTGCGCGCGGAGGAGCTGTCGCCGCTCCACGCCGTGTAGGATTCGGCGCCGACCGCGACGGCGGGCGCACTCTCGACGACATGGCGGGCGATCGGGCGTTCGCCGAGCGCGGGGCTCGACACGTCGAGCGCCTTGCCATGGCGGGCGATGATGTCCGACAGTTCGGTCAGCGCCTGGATCTGGTCGCCGATCACCCGGCGCATCGATTCCGAGCTCTCCCGGGCCTCCTCGGGCAGTTCCATCACACCCTTCTTGATCTCTGCGCGGGTCTCGTCGAGATCGCGCTGGAGATCCTTGGTCGCGGCGCGCATTTCGCGGGTTGCCTCGCCGAAATGCTTCGCGGCCTCGGCCACCGCGGCGCTGATCTCCTCGATGAGGGCACGATTGGCGTCGCGCACCGATTCCGAGGCCTTGCGGCTTTCGGTGCTCGCCGTCCGTGACAGGTTCTCGAAGTTGTCGATGACGCCCTTGGTCGCCGACGCGGTGTTCTCGGTCAGCATCCGGCTCACCGCCGTCGCGCGCTCCTCGGCGGTCTTGAGGGTCTCGGAGATGATGCGGGTGAACGAGCGCATCATGCCGTCGAGTTCCTCGCTCCGCGAACGGAGGCCGGCGGCGAGGTTCTCGAGCGCCGGGCGCCGCTCCTCGACCGTGGTCTCGATCTGGCGGTTGACCTCGGTGAGGTGGCGGGTCGCCTCGGTCAGCGACTCGCTCTGCGCCTCGAACCGCTTCACCACGCCGGCGACCCCGTCGAGGATGTCGCGCGAGACGGTGGTGAGCTTCTCGACCTGGCCGGCGAGTTCCTCGGAGGAGAGCTGCGTGGTCTCGACGGCCTGGTCGATGGAGCGGCCGAACTCGGTCGCCCTGCTCGACAGGCTGGTCTCGATGCGCAGCAGGTTGCTCTCGGCGCCGCTCAGGAGGCCGTTGAGCATCTCGTTCGACTTCGCCATCCGGTCGACGATCTCGGTGACGTCGGTCTTGAGGCGGTCGTTGGTGTTGCCGAGGATCTGGGCAGCCCGCTCGCTGTTTTCGAGGAGGGCGCGCGCCGCCTGGTCACCCCGGGTGACGAGCATGTCGACGACATCGGTCCCGCGCTGCTCGAGGGTGCGGACCAGCACGTTGCCGCGGCCGTCGAGCAGGGCGGCGAGTTCGCCGCTGCGGGCGCCGAGCACGTCGTTGAACTCGCGGGTGCGGAGTTCGAGCGCCTCGGTCACCGAGCCTGCCCGGTCGCCGAGGGTCGCCTCGATGTCGCCCACGGAGCGGCTGAGCACGCTGGAGGCCTCGGCAGCCGATGCGCGCAGCGCCTGGGAGGCGTCCGCCGCCTCGGTGATGAGCTGCTGGGTCACCTCGCCCACCACGTGGCGCACGTTCTCGGCAACCTGGTCGGTCTTGGCGGCGAGGGCCGCGGCGATCGCGTCGGCGCGCTCCGACATGGTTTCGGCGAGTTCGCCGGTGCGATCGGCGAGCTGGCTCGACACCTCGATCAGGCGCCCGTCGATCAGCGCCGCGAACTCGGTCTGGCCGCCGGCAAAGGTCTCGGCGATCTCGCGCGTCCGCTCGATGAGCGTCTGGTTGATCTGGCGCGAGCGGTGGTCGAGGGCCTCGGCAATGCGGTGGGCGTTGGTCTCGAGCGATTCCGAGACATTGTCGATCTTGCCGCGGATGGCCTCGCCGAAGTCGGAGAGGCGGGCGGCGAGCGACGTCTCCATGTCGCGCGCCTGGTCGCCCAGCGCGGTGATGAGCGCCGGTCCGCGCTCGCCGATGAGCACCGAAAGGCGTTCGAAGCGCTCCTCGAGGCCATCGCTGAGCTCGCGGCTGTGGACCGAGATGACGTCGGCGAAACGCGAGCCGGATTCGACGATGCGGTCGTGGATCGCGTTGCCGCGGCCCTCGATCGCGTCGGCGACCTCGGTACCCGAGTTGATGATCTTCTCGTGGATGGTGACGCCGCGGGCCTCGATGGCGTTGGCGACGTCGCGGCCGGAGGCGAGGATCTTCTGGTGGATCGAGACGCCGCGGCTCTCGATCGCGTCGCCGACATGCTGGGTCGCCTCGACCACCGAATCGTAGATGGCGGTGCCGCGGCTTTCGATGGTCTCGGCGATCTCGCGCGAGGAGGAGAGAATGCGCTCGTGGATGGCCGAGGCGCGGCTCTCGATCTCGTTGGCGATCTGGCCGCCGGAATCGACGATCCGCTGGTGCAGGTTGTTGCCCTGGTCGGTGATCCGCTCCGCGATGCGGGTGCCGGATTCGACGATCTTCTCGTGGATCGCCCCGGCGCGGGAGGCGACGGTCTCGGCGATCTCGTTGCCCGATGCGATGATCGTCTCGTTGATCTTCATGCCGCGGACGGCGATGGCCTTCGCCACCTCGCCGCCGACCGAGGCGAGCCGCTGCGTCAGCTCGGCGCTGCGTTCGTCGAAGCTCTCATAGACGCTTGTCGAAGCGGCATCGATCGCCTCGCGGAGGGCATTGGTGCGGCCTTCGATGAGCGTCGCCATGGCATCGCCGGTCGATGCGAGGCGCTCGTTGAGCTCGGTGCCATTGACCGAGATCGCCTCGAAGATGCGGTCGCCGGTACGCGACAGGCGGTCGGCGAGCTCGCCACCGCGGATGGTGATGGTCTCGGCGATCCGGGTTCCGGTGTCGTCGAGCTTGTCGTTGATCTCCTGGCCGCGGAGCGCGAGGTCGATGAGGAGGGAATCGGAGTTGGTCTTGAGCGCCTCGTTCACCTCCTTGACGTGCGAGGAGATGGTCTCGGCTGCGAGCGTACCGGTCTCTGAGATGGAGCGGGTGATTTCCTCGGTGCGGCGGTCGAAGCTCTCGACGAGTTCGGCGCCGACGACGGCGAGGGTCTCGTTCACCTCGCGGCCACGGTCGGCGATGGTGTCGGCCATCGCGCGTCCGGTGGTCTCGAGCGTGTCGTTGATGTCGGCGCTCCGCGCCAGCAGCGCGTCGGTCACCTCGGCCCCGGTGGCGGCCAGGGATTCGGCGACGTCGCTGACGGTGTCGGCCAGGCGGCTGACGAGATCCTCGCCGCGGCTCGACAGCTGCTCCACCATGTTCTCGCCGGCGCTGCCCAGCGCCGAGGTGATGTGGTCGCCGCGCTCGGTGAGGGCGTGAGTGATGCGGTTGCCGGCGTGGGTGACGTTCTCGGCGATGGACTCGCTGGCGATGCGGAGGTCCTTGGAGAGCGACTCCTGGGCGCTGACGATCGAGGTGCGGACCCGCTCGGAATTGATGACGATGGCCTCGCGCTGGCCGGCGAGGTCGTCGATGAGGGCGCGCATGCGCGTCTCGTTGTCCGAGTAGGAGCGCTCGAGCGCCGCCACCTCGTTGTGGACGAGCAGTTCGAGTTCGCTCGCCCGGGCAATGGCGCGCTCGATGCCGTCGCCGACCGCGGCGACCTCGCGGCGGATGGCCTGGCTGACATTGACCACCGCATCGGTGGCGATGTTCTCGGGCTCCGACAGCCGCGACGCCAGGTCGGAGATCTGGCGCGACACGATCCGCATTTCCTGCGCCCGCCAGACCATCGTGGCGATCGCCCAGAAGAAGCCGACGGGCAGGAAGAGGAGGAGGACGAAGTTGAGCGTTCCGGGCGTGGCGAGCGAGAAACCGCCCGAGAAGACGTCGCCGGAGACGCCCATCGCGATGACCAGCACGGCCCAGACGACCGACACGCCCATCGCCGTCGGGTAGATGAGACGCGAGGGCCGGCGCGGCAAGACGCTGGCCGCACCGGCTGCCCGGCGGTCGTCATTGGCGGCGAAACGGCCACGGCCACGCTGCTCCGCGGCCCGCGGACGAACCGGTGCCGCGGGAGCCGCTGGCGGGGGGGCCGCCTGGG
>JAEZEN010000482.1 GCA_023433185.1 Pseudomonadota bacterium
CACCGTCCCACCCAAACGCGCCCGCCGCGAGGCCGGGGGGGGCCCTTTCACCTTCGGGAGCGTTGATTCAGGCGCCCTTCCGGCTGTTGTCGAGCGCGAAGGCGCCCGGGCCGGAGAAGACCAGATAGAGAAAGATGAAGCAGAACAGCACGGCGGCCTCGCCGCCGTTCTGCGCCGGCACGAAGGCCTGCCCGGCATGCGCCATGAAATAGGCGACGGCCATCGTCCCGGAAGCGATGAAAGCCGCCGGCCGGGTGAGGAACCCGAGGACGATGAGGATGCCGGTGACGATCTCGATCACGCCGGCCAGGCCGAGGAGGGAGAAGAGCGGCGGCTGGAAGTCACTCGCCGGGAAACCGAGCAGCTTCATGGTCCCGTGGGACAGGAAGAGGAGCGCGGTCATGACACGGAGAAGCGCCAGGAAGTATGGCGCCAGGGAAGTAAGGCGTCCTTCGAAACTGTTCACGTTCTGCAGTCCTTTTGCACGAGGGAAGTTCACCACCCGCAGGACTGCATCCCGTGCCACTGCGCCCCGCATGGTGCACTGCACCAATCGCGCTGCGGATCGTTTCTGGCAACTGGCAGAACGTCACTTTCCAGTGACGAAAGCGTGATTCTGGAGGAGGTCTCTATTCCGTTCGCTGGTAGAAGTTCCGGATCATCTCGGCCAGTTCCGCCTTGCCCGGGCGCATGGTGCCCCAGGCGAGGCCGCCCGCGGCGCGGTCCATCTCGCCCTGCCGGCGGAACAGCATCTCGACGAAGCGGTCGACCAGCCCCGGCGACATCCACAGCACATTGGCGAGCGCCGCCTTGTCGACCTCGACGACTTCGGTGTCCGCGAGCGCGGTGACCGTCGCGTTGCGCGGGCTGCCGGTCAGCAGCGACATCTCGCCGACGATCGCGCCTTTCTCGAGCTTCGCCAGCGGTTCGGGATCATCCTTCACCTTCACTTCGAGATCGCCGTCGACGATGACGAACATCGAGTGGCCGGGCCGATCCTCGGAGATGAGAGGCTCTCCCTTGTCGATCTTGTGCATGCGGGCATGATCGGCGAGGAGCGTGAGCTCCTTGTCGTCGAGCGCCTCCCGGAAGAAGGGCACCGATGCCAGAATATCCCGCGCCGCCATTGACTCGCTCCCCTGAGACGCAATCGAGGCCGGGACTTTCCGGTCCGGACGCGCCGCCGTCAAGCCTTCGATGGCGATTGCCGCGCTTTGACGACCGTGCCAGCTTCGGCGCCGCTCAAAGGGAGGCACCGCCATGATCCGCCACACCGTCGCATTCCGCCTCAGGCATCCGCCGGGATCGCCGGAAGAGAGGGACTTCCTCGATGCCGCCATGGTTCTTGCAACGATCCCCGGCGTCGAGAAGTTCGAGCGACTCCGGCAGGTCAGCGCCAAGAACGGCTATGCCTTCGGCTTCTCGATGGAATTCGCAGACGCCGCGGCCTACGACGGCTACAACCGGCACCCGGACCACGTCGCCTTCGTCGAGGGGCGCTGGATTCCGGAGGTATCCGAATTCCTTGAGATCGACTATGCGCCGCTGTGAGGCGTCGGCGGACGCCGTATCACTTCGTCGCGGTCGACCGCGGCGCCTTGCGGCGCTTCTCGGGTGCCGCGGGCTTCTCTTCCGACGCCTCGCGGGCGAGCCGGGCGGCCCGGAGCCGTTCGGTCTTTGCCGCCATCGCGGCAGCCTCGGTATCGACGATCCCGCGGGCGGCGCGGGTCGTGGCGTCGTTCTTGGACTCCATGCGCGACAGCGTCGGCTTGAAGACTGAGTTCGCGAGTGTCCGCTTCATCGCCGGTCTCCTCAACGGAAGCAAAAAAGGCCGGGCGAACCCGGCCTTCTGCGAGACGCCTTCCTGAACCTGCCAGTACATCCGTGGTCAGGCCACAGACCAGCGTCGCGTCAGCCGAGCGCTCAGGCAGCCCGGAGATTGTCGGCCGCATTCTTGCCGCTGCGGTCGTCCCGCACGACGTCGAACGTGACCTTCTGGCCCTCGACCAGCGAGCGCATGCCCGCACGCTCGACCGCGGAGATGTGGACGAATACGTCCGGCTCCCCGTTGCCCCGCTCGATGAAGCCGAAGCCCTTGGTGGCATTGAAAAACTTTACGGTTCCGGTGTCCATGGCGATCTTCCTTTCAAAATCAGCACAATGATGCGTCGCCCAGCCACTTGCCGGACGACGTGGCGAGTCGATTTTGTGAAGGAAATCGTCAGAGCGCTGAGCGCGCGAAACAAAGTTCGTCAACAAGATCGATGATAGACAGATAGGCCATAACCGAGGGCGCCGCAAGGCCGGCCAGAAAGCGGCAGAAGTCCCGGCCCGTCCCGGGCGAGATCCTTCGGAGATTGTGCGCCGCCGCGACTACTGGACCGGCGCGTTGTACCTGGCAGCGGCCGCCGCGCGGAACTCTGCCGCCTTTGCCGCCGCCTGGCTGGCCGGTACGAGCACATAGCCGCGGCTCGCCATGCAGCCGCGATCCGGCTCGGACGTGCCGACCGGGGTGCAGGCGGCCTTGTCGGATTCGAAGATCGCCGCAAGCGAGGGATTTTCACGGCCCGACTGGCCGTCGGAGCGGACCCAGACGCCCTGCTCCGCGACCGGCGCGCGACCGCCGCCACTGCCTCCGCCGCCGATGCTGGCACAGCCAGCGAGCACGGCGCCGAGCGCCACGACCAGTACGAATCGCAAGATGGGTCCCCTCGCTTCTTTCCGCCAACGGGGGGCACCTAGCATCGGTGATGCGGCGAAATGGCGGCAGATGCCCCGGCCGCGCAATCAGGCCTCCAGCCGGTCGATGAACCAGCGGGTCAGTTCCACCCAGACCTGGTTCTTCTCGGCGGCATCCTCGATTCCGTGGTCGATGTTGGGATTGTCGTTCACCTCGACGACGAAGATGCCGTGAGGCGTCTCCTTGATGTCGACGCCGTAGAGGCCGTTGCCGATGAGCTGCGCCGCGCGCAGGCCGATGTCGATCACCGCGGGCGGGGCTTCGCCGAGGGAGAGCGTGCGATGGCTGCCTTCGAGCGGCTTGCCGTCGCCCCGATGCTTGACGATCTGCCAATGCTTCTTTGCCATCATGTACTGGCAGACGAAGAGCGGCTTGCCGCCGAGGACGCCGACCCGCCAGTCGAAGGAAGTCGGGACGAACGCCTGGGCGAGAAGCAGGTCGGTGTCCTCGAACCAGGCCTTGTAGAGGGCGTGGAGTTCCTCCGCCGAGTCGACCTTCTTCACCCCCCGGCTGAACGACGAATCCGGGATCTTGAGGACCATCGGGAAACCGAGTTCGTCAGCGGCCCGCGCGAGGTCGTGCGGCCCGGCGATGATCACGGTCGGCGGGACGGCGATGCCGTTGCCGGTCATCAGTTCGTGGAGATAAATCTTGTTGGTGCAGCGGATCATCGAGATCGGGTCGTCGATGACCGGCATCCCCTCCTGCACGGCGCGGCGGGCGAAGCGGTAGGTGTGGTTGTCGATCGACGTCGTCTCGCGGATGAAGAGGGCATCGAACTCGGCCAGGCGGGCAAGGTCGCGCCGGGTGATCGGCTCGACCTCGACGCCCTGCTTCCGGGCGATCCGCGACCAGTGCTTCAGCGTGGCGAGGTCCGACGGCGGCATCGCCTCGTTGGGGTCGTAGAGCACGGCGAAGGAATAGCGTGGGGCCGCCTTGTCCTTGCCGGAGCGCCATTCGCGGCGGGTGTGATTGTGCAGCGCCTCGTGAAAGGCGGTGAGTTCGGCCGGCGTGAGCCGGGTGACCGGGACCGACGCCAGGCGCTTGATCTGCGGACGCTCGGCGGCCTCCATCGTCACTTCGAGGACCGGACAGCGGAACCAGTCGAAGAGGAGCCGCCCGAACCGGTCCAAACGGCGGTCGCCCACCGCCCCGAAATAGACCAGCAGCCGGGCCGGCATGGTCTTGTCGGAGGCCGCGCCGAGGGCCTTGGCCAGGGCGTCGTCGAGCTCGGGAATGGCCTTCGCGTAAAGCTGGCGGCTGCCGAGGTCGACCATGGTCTCGACCGAGGGGATGACGCGGTGCCCCCGCGCCTCGGCGAGGAGCGAGCAGTAGTAGCCGCGCGTCTGGTAGTTGAAGGAGCGCGACAAGTTGACGATTTTCGGCCGCTGGCCCCGGAACAGGCCCGGCCGCGCCAGGTAGTCCCGGGTGGTGATCACCTTGTGCGGGGTGTCGGCGTTGGGGAAGTCCTTCGCCGCGTCTACCAGGATGACCCAGTCGGCCATGATTCAGTGTTCCGGTTGGCGCGGCCGGCGAAAGGCCGTCCGGTCGAGGCGTTTCTCGTAGCGGCGCGCATCCGCGCCGTCCTCGTAGTAGTTGCGGTGGAGGCCCTTGAAGGCATAGCCGCGGCGCTCGTAAAGCCGGATTGCGGCGGGATTGTCGTCGCGAACCTCGAGCCCCAGCCGCTGCGCCCCGCGGGCGGCGGCTATCTCCTCCGCATCCTCGAGGAGCGCCCCGGCGAGGCCCCTGCCCCGGGCATCGGCGGCCACCGCAATCGAATAGAGTCGCGCCAGGGTGGAGCCCTTCCTGAAGGCCATCAGCGCATAGGCCGGAATCGATCCGCCCTCCTCGACCACGCGGAGCACGACCGTGGGAGCGCGGACGAAATGCCGGAAACTGCGCGCGCTGAGCCGATCCGACCCGAACGAATGTGATTCGAGGGCCAGAAGGCTTTCGAGGTCCGTGAGGGCGGCGGGACGAATCGAGGGGTGACGCATCAAGCGGATTGTGTTGCAGACATGTGACGCTGATTCCCGAAAAACCTCAAGAATCTACGCCGGCTTTGCCAGAAAACCGCGAAAATCGACACGCGCCGGGTCGCGCGCCGCCATCGCTGCGTCATCAGGACACTCGCCAGCCTCAATCAAATCGCACAGACTGCCCGGGCGGCACCAGAACGGGACCCTTGCACGCGGGAACCAAACGGTGAAAACAAGCATCATCGCGCTCGTCGCGCTGGCGACAGCGTTCGTCATTCCCATGCCGTCAGCGTCGGCGTCCGGCAAGACGCTGCAGGCCTATCGGCACATCCAGTTGAACGGCCACCGCGTCAAGTGGGGCGTCCCGCTGGCCGGAGTCGGTGCCGTCGTGACCTATGCAACGCTGGATGCCCCGCTCCGGTTCCCGGAAGCGCGAAATTGTCGTTCGATGGTGCCGATGACGTCGCTCCTACAGAGCACCGGCATCACGCAGAGCGCGTTCGAGGTGGAACTCCGTACCGCCTTCGACCTGTGGAGCGCCGTCGCCGACATCCGGTTCGTCCGCGCCACGCACCCAGACGCCGCCGACATCCTCATCGGCGCTCAGGCCGAGCCCCGGGGGCGTGCCTTCACGAACATCGAGTTCGACAGTGCGGGCACCCCGGGCGGGATCCGCGAGCTCACCCGCTCGACCATCTGCTTCAGCCCCGCCGAGCGCTGGAAGATCGGGTTCGACGGCAACCTCGACGTCTACGACCTTCGCTACACGCTGCTCCACGAGATCGGCCATGCGATCGGTCTCGACCATCCGGCCATCGACAGCCAGTTGATGGATTTCCGCTACAGTGAGCGCTTCCGGACGCCGCAGCGCGGCGACGTCATGGGCGTCGCCGCCCTCTACGGCCCAAGCGGAACACCGACAGCGTCAGTCCAGGACGACAGGCAGGGGATCGTCAGGGTGCGGGCCCAGAGAATGCGGAGCGGCGGCTGACACCGCCACAAACCCGGGAAGACCGCCCCCGCCCCCGCGGGGGCAGCCCCCA
>JAEZEN010000537.1 GCA_023433185.1 Pseudomonadota bacterium
ATGAGCGTCTCGTGGGCGCGGAGATGTGTATAAGAGCCTGGTTCGTGCGCGCCGCGTCCGCCGAACGCATCGAGCCGGACGAGGGCCAGCATCTCGCCGACACGGGCCGCGATCCGCTCCCGCGGCCAGCGCTTCAGCCGGAGACTATAGGCGATGTTGTCGAAGACGTTCATGTGCGGGAACAGGGCGCCGCGCTGGAAGACGATGTTGGTCGGGCGGCGGTGGGGCGGCACCCGCGTCACGTCCTCGCCGTTGATCAGGACGGTGCCGCCGGTGGGGACGTCGAAGCCGGCGGCGATGCGGAGCAGTGTCGACTTGCCGCAGCCGGACGGCCCGAGCAGCGACAGGAACTCCTGATCGCGGACTGCAAGGTCGATGTGGTGGAGCGCGACCGCCGCGCCGAAGCGCTTGCTGACGCCGACGATGTCGACCGCCGCCATCACCCGCGCCTCCGGCCGACGAGCTGGGACAGGACGACGAGGGCGACCAGGGCCACCAGCAGAACGCTTGCCAGGGCGTTGATCGAGGGATCGACGCCGCGCCGCATCATGCCCCAGATCAGCACCGGCAGCGTCTGGTCGGAGCCGACGTTGAACCAGGTGACGACGAACTCGTCGAGCGAGAGGGCGGCGGCGAGCAGCGCTGCCCCGAGCACCGCCGGACGGATCAGCGGGAACGTGATGTCGCGGAAGGCGCGGAGCGGCGAGGCGCCGAGATCGCGCGCCGCCTCGAGCACGCTGAAGTCGAAGGCTTCGAGACGGGCATTCATGGTGAGCACGACGAAGGGCAGGCAGACGATGACGTGACCGAAGGCGGCATTGGTGAGACTCTGGGGCCATCCGGCCAGCTTGAAGACGAAGGTCAGGGCGATGCCGATGATGAGGAGGGGCACGACCGCCGGCAGGAGGCTCGCCGCGCTCAACGCCGAGCGGAGCCGGAGGCTCCGCACCTTGACGAGACCGAAGGCGAAGCTCGCGCCGAGCACGCCGCTTGCGACGGCCGACACCGCGGCGAGGATGACGCTGTTGCGGAGCGCGGTCGTCATCAGCGGGTTCTCGAAGGCGCGGACGTACCACTCGCTCGACAGGCCCTCGATCGGCAGCGACAGGCGGGGCGAGTCGGCGAAGGAGAACAGGACGATCACCACCACCGGGATGTAGAGGAAGAGAAGCACGGCGACGACATAGGCGCCGGCCCACAGGCTCGTCGCGCGCCTCACCATCGCGTCACCGCCTGCAGGGCGCGCACGACGAGGAAGTAGACGGCGAGGACCGAGGCCATGGTCACGAAGGCGAGGGCCGCGCCCAGCGGCCAGTTCGAGCCGATACCGCGGAACTGGTCGGCGATCACATTGCCGATCATCACGCCGCTGGTGCCGCCGACCAGGGCGGGCGTCACGAAATCGCCCGCCGACAGCAGGAAGGCGAAGGCGAAGGCCGTCCGGATCCCCGGCATGGCGAGCGGGATGAGGATGGTGCGGACCAGATGCCCGCCGCGGGAGCCCAGGTCGCGGGCGACATCGAGGTGCTCGCGGGAGATGTTGGACATCGCGGCATAGAGCGGCAGCACGGCGAGCGGAACGAGCAGGCCGGTCAGCGTGACGATGGTCGCGAAGTTGCTGTAGATCAGAAACTCGAGCGGCTCGTCGATGACGCCCATCCACTGCAGCGTCGCGTTGAGAAGACCCTGCTTCCCGAGGATCGTCCGCCAGGCATAGATGCGCACCAGATAGCCGCTGAACAGCGAGATCAGCGCCAGCTGCAGAATGAGGTTGGCGTGGCGCGAAAAGACGAAGCGCATCGCATAGGCGAGGACGAAGGCGATCGGAACCACGATCGCAGACGTGGCGAGGCCGATCGCGATGGTCCGCAGCAGGAGCGTCCGGTGCAGCGCCGAGCCCGCGATCCTCACGTAGTTGTCGAGCGTGAAGGCCGGGATGAGGTCGAAGCCCTTCGCCCGCCAGAAGCTGAGGACGAACAGCCCCAGCATCGGCAGCGCGAAGAACAGCACGTAGTAGGCCGACGCCGGCAGCAGCGGCCTGGCTGCGGCGGCGCCGGTTCCGGCGCCGCCGACCGACGGGTCAGCGGCCACCGTCGTCATGCCTCACCCTTCGTTCGCGGGAATCAGGCGAGCTTGAACGCCTGCCAGGCTTCGATCCAGGCGGACGCCGGCACGATGTCGCCGTCGGCTTCCTGCGGCGGGAAGACGATCTGGGTGTTGAGGATGCCGCCATCGGCCTGACGCACCACGTCATAGGGATAGATGCTGGTGAGCGCCGGGTCCATGAGGTCGTAGGCCGCCTCGATCGTGCAGCCCGACCCGAGCTCGGTGGCGATGGCCGCGTTCGCCTCGGGCGAGGCCATGAAGTTCATGAAGGCATAGGCGTTGTCCGGATTCGGGGCGTCGACGGCGAGCGCGTAGGCGTCTTCCCAGTAATACGTCCCATCCTCGGCCGGCGTGGCGACGGCAAGGTCGACGCCCTTCTCCTTGCCGATCATCGCCTGGTAGGCCCAGCCGCCCGGCCCCATGGAGGCATCGCCGCGGACCAGCACGTCCGCCATGTCGGCGAAGGACGCCGCAATGGTAACGACGTTCGGCTTGATCGTGAGGAGGGACTCGATCACGGCCTCGAGCTGCGCCTGCGTCAGCCGGCTCGGATCTTCGATCCCCGCCGACTTGGCGAAGAGCCAGATGTAGCAGAACGGGTCGTCGAGGATGACGAGTTCGCCCCGGTATTTCGGATCGGCGAAGTCGGTGTACTTGGGGGGTACGCCGTCCCACTTCGCCGGATTGTAGACGCAGGGCTCGTCGCCCCAGATGAGGGGCACGCCGTAGGTGTTGCCGTCCCTGGTGAGCCACGAGGCGTTCTTGAAGGCCGGGAACAGGCCCTCGGCGTTCGGGATACGCGACATGTCGAGCGGGGCGAAGAGCTCGGTCCCCGCCTCGAGGATGGCGCGCTGGAAGTCCTTGTTGGGCGTCAGGAGGTCGATCGTCCCGCGGCCGCCGGTGTTGAAGCGGGTCAGCGCCTCGTCGCCGGACGCCTGGAACTGGGACTGGAGCCGGATGCCGTTCTCCGCGAGGAAATCCCTGGCGACATTGGCGCCGTCCTCGCCGTCCCAGCCGAAATAGTTGAGGTCGCCGCCGAGCTGCTGGGCGAAGGCGCGCGGAACCCCGCCGAGCATGGTCAGGGCGACGAGGCCGCCGGTGCCCTGAAGGAAGCGGCGGCGATTCGGGCGCGCATGCAGTTTCGCGTCAAGGACGCTCTTCACGATGTCGTTCAATGGAAATCTCCCCACGTTGCGGAATCCCGTGCTCCGGCCGTTCGCCGGCCTTGCGGGCTCTGGCCGAGGCTCGCAAGGACGGACGACGGACAGGCCGTGCTGGCACGGCTCCGGACATCGGCCCGGCGCTGCCTCAGGCGGACGCCGCTCCCGGATATCAGGCCTTCACCTGACTCTGACTTACTGGTAAGTAAGCGCTATGTCAACGAACGCCCCCGTCCAAAGCCCCGTCACCGGCGCTGCCGAACACGACGCACCGATGCGCGAGCGCATCAAGGCGCTTGCCCTCGACCTCCTCATCCAGAACGGGTATCGCGGGATGAGCTTCGGCGACCTCGCCGCCGCCCTCAATACGACCCGCGCCAACATCCACTATCACTTCGGGACCAAGCAGGCCCTCGTCGAGGAGGTGGTGGTCGGCTATGCCCGGGACACGATCGCCGGCACGGCGGCGGTCTTCGACGCTCCCGATGTCGTCTTCGTCGAGAAGATCGACCGGATCGTCCGCTATTCCCGGGAGAAATACGCGCGCTACAACCCGCCCGGCACCGAGGGTCGGCCGTGGAGCCTGATCGCCCGCATGCGCCAGGACAGCGGCTTCCTCACGCCGGCAGCCGCGGCGGCGCTCCAGGCCTTCGCGGAAGAACTCCACGAAGTGATCCTCCGCGCGGTCACCGAGGCCGTACGGCAGGAGGAATTCGTCGCGGACATGCCGGTCGAGGACGTCGCCCTGCAGCTGTTCAGCATCGCCAACAGCGCCTCGCCGATCACCCAGGATGCCGGCAGCTTCGACCGCCTGGAGCAGCTCTACAGGGGCTTCACCCGCATCGTCGTCCGCGCCTTCGGCCGGGCGTGAACCGGGCGGCGCGACAGCCGCTCAGGCGTTGGCCGCGAGGAATTCCGAGAGCGCGGCCCGGAACTCGGCGGCATGGGCGGCGGGATCCACCGATTTCGAGCTGATGCGGAGGAACGTCGCCTGCGGGATCGTGGCCGCCAGCTCCTCGGCGAAGGCGAGCGGATGGATCGTGTCCTCGCTGGTGCCGATGACCAGCGTCGGCACCGCGATGGCGCGCGCTTCGGACTCCGTCACCCCCGGGCCGTCACGGGCGATCGAGCCGACGAGCGCGGCCCGCGTAGCGGGGTCATGGCCGGCGAAGGCGCCGCGGAGCGAAGCGAGGTTGCTGGGGGCGTCACGGGCGAGGCGCTTCGCCACCTCCGACTGTTCGAAGATCTCGCGGGCGACCGGCAGCGCATGCTTCCTGAGCAGGTCGGCGATCATCTGGAACGCCGCCATGTTGTCCGGCGCCGGCGCGAACATCCAGGCGGGGCGCGCCAGTACCAGCGCCTTGACGAGATCGGGCCGCCGGACCGCCATGCGGAGCGCGATCGCGGCCCCCATCGATATGCCGCCCATGACCGCCCGATCGACGCCGCGAGCCTCCGCGAGCGCGGCGATGTCGTCGGTGAAGGTGGCGATCGACAGGGCCGCCAGCGGACCCGAGCGGGAGCCACCGTGGGCCCGGCACTCGAGCGTCAGCCGCCGGGTGGCGGGAACCGCCGGGTAGATTTCCGCAACCTGCGCGGCATCGCCCCCCAGCCCGTGCTGGAAGAGGACGGCCGGCCCCTCCCCGTCCTCGACGTAGCGGAGCGCGATGCCGTCGCGCTCGAAGATCCCGTCACTCATGACCCGGTCTCCATCAGCATGCGCCGGAGGAACGCCCCGACGCCCGGTGCCTCGTCCGCCGCCAGTCCGTGCGTCACCAGTGGCCCGTCGAAGCCGGTGCCGCGCAGGGCCCCGAGATAGTGGCGGTAGTCGAGCACCCCCTGCCCGGCCGCGATGAATTCACCCTCGGGTGTGCGGTCCTTGGCATGCGCCATGGCGATGCGGTCGGCGAGAAGGTCGACGGCCGACGAGACGATATCGCGCTGCGCGGCGATCGGCACGGCCTCAAAGAGATTGGCCGCGTCGAGCACGATCCGCAGCCGCGGGCTCCGCATCTCGTCGATCAGCCGCCGTGCCGCGGCGGCGGACGACACGACATTGGCGAGCTCGGGCTCGATGCCGAGGTCGATGTCCGCTGCCTCGGCCGTCGCAATCGCCACCGCCATCGACGCGCAGAGGTCGCGCCAGGCTTCGGGCGATCCGTTCTCGGGATGGGCGCGCCACATGTCGTCCGGGTCTCGCGTGCCGGTGCAGAGCGTGACGAGCCGCGTGCCGATCGCCGGCGCCGCAGCGATGACGACGCCGAGGCGCCGCAGCCCGTCGGCCCGCACCCCCGGGTCGGGATGGATCAGGTTGCAGGTGCCCGACAGCGCGACGATGCCGACGCCCGCCGCCTCCGATGCCGCGCGGACGGCAGTGGAGGTCTCCGGCGGAATCGCATCGGGCATCGACGGCAGGCCGGAGCACGCCATGTTGTACTGCGCGACGCCGTAGCCGGCGCCCGCCACCGCGCCGAGCACGGTCGCGGGATCGCTGCCCGGGAAGGTCTTGGCGAAGATGCCGATCTGCATCAGACAGGTCCGTCGGCTTCGGCGAGCGTCACGGCCCGCTTCTCCCGGACCGAGCGGACGATGGCCGCCATCGCGCGCACTGAGGAGAGGCCGTCCTCGGCCGTCGCGCCGCGGACCGCCTTGCCGGTCAGCACGGCGTCGGCGAAGCCCTCGACCTGGCGCCGGTAGAAATGGCCGTCGGCACCGAGTGGCCGCCGGAACATCCCGTCGCTCTCGTGGAAGATCTCGACGTCGCTCGACTTGAAGTACCACGGATTGTAGGTTTTCGCGATCACGCCGCCGCGCTCGCCCTGAACCTCGAACCCCTCGTGCCAGTCCATCCGCACCGCCACGGTGAGGTCGAGGTGGCCGATGGCGCCGCTCGCGAAGCCGACGTCGACGAACCAGCAGCGCGCGCCATAGGCTTCGCGGAAGCGCGCCTCGATCGTCTCGATGTCGCCGGCGAGGAAATGGGCAAGGTCGACGAGGTGGCTGCCATGGGCGAGCATGAGGTAGCGCTGGCGGTCGGCCTTCGGGTCGCCCGCCGGCCGCTTCGCCGCCCCGCTCGCGACGATGGCCGGCTGCACCGCGTCGGTCATGGCGTAGCGGTGGGTCGAGTCGCAGTACCACGCCTTCATCGACAGCATCTGCCCCATCTCGCCGTCGATGAAGTCCTTCGCCGCCTCGATGCCGGCGTCGTAGCGCTTCATGTGCCCGACATGGACGACCTTGCCGGAGCGCGCCGCGGCGTCGCGGAGACGGATCGCGTCTTCGACCGAGGTCGCCATCGGCTTTTCGCAGAGGACGTGCTTGCCGGCTTCCAGTGCCCTGATCGAGGCGTCGACATGGAAGGCGTCGGCGGTGGCGATGATCACCGCCTCGACCTCGGGGTCGGCGAGCATCGCGTCGTAGTCGGCGAAGGTCGTCTTCGCCCCATGCGCCACCGCCATCCGCTCGCGGAGATCGTCGGCGACGTCGCAGATCGCAAAAAGCTCGGCGTTCCGCGCCTTCACGCAGGATTCGAAATGCGCCGCCTGGGCGATCTGCCCGGCGCCCAGCACGCCGATGCGGAGCAGCCGCTCCTCCTTCATCTCACGTCCCCATCTTGTGTTCGGAAAGAAAGGTGTCGATCTCGTCCGGCGCCGGCATGCGGGTCATCGCCCCGGCCCGGGTCGCCATGATCGCTCCGGCCGCCGAGGCGCGCCGGCCGACCGTGGTGAGGATATCCGCATCGAGGGTGCCGAGGTCGCGGCCGATCAGCCCGGCGAGCAGCGAGGCCATGAAGGCGTCGCCGCAGCCGACCGTGTCGACGACCGGAACCGCATGGGCCGGAAGCCGCACCGCATGGGCGGCCGTGTGAAGCGTCGCCCCGGCCTCGCCGTCGGTCACGGCCAGCAATTCGAGCCGGTGATGCCACAGGCGCTGGAGGCCCCCGGTCTCGTCCGGCAAGCCGGAGAGGATGGCCAGCTCCTCCCGGCTCAGCTTGACGATGTCGGCCGAGGCCACGGCCTCGCGGCCCGCAGCGGCCATCGCGTCGTGGTCGTCCCAGACCGCCGGACGGAGGTTGGGATCCGCCGAGACGATGATGCCCGCCTCCCGCGCCACCGCCACCGCGCGACGCTGCGCCGCCGCGGAGACGGGCGTCTTCAGGGACAGCGAGCCGACATGGAGCACGCGGGCGCGGCGGATCAGGTCGTCGTCGACCTCCTCCGGCGCATAGACCGAATCGGCGCAGTTCTCGCGATAGAGGGCGAAGCCGCGATCCCCGTTGTCGTCGAGGGTGACACAGGCGAGCGCGGTGGTCTCGGTGCCGGCGCGGCGGATCGCGGAGACGTCGACGCCGGTCGAGGCGAGCGCGTTCACGGCGAGTGCGCCGAACCCGTCGTCGCCGACCTTGGTGAGCATCGCCG
>JAEZEN010000555.1 GCA_023433185.1 Pseudomonadota bacterium
GCTTCCGACACCCCAGGACGAACGATTCCGGATGGGCCCGACCGACATCCCCGCGACGCGCCGTCGCCCGGGCGCCGCCTGATGGCGGCGACGGAGGTCGCGATCGGCAACCGGCGCCGCGAGGGCGTGTGGCTCCTCGCGCCGATGACGCTGTTCCTGCTCATCCTGCTGGGCTTCCCGCTCGTCCTCGACATCATCTACTCGCTCTCGCGGGTCGGCTTCGAGACGCTGCGCGATCCCGAGATCATCGGCTTCGACAACTACCGCAAGGCGATCTCCGATCCCGAGTTCTGGTCGGCGGCGTGGTTCTCGTTCCGCTTCGCGATCGTGGTCGCGACCGTGCAGGTCCTGCTCGGGCTGTTCCTCGCCATCTTCCTCGCGCCCCTGCTCGAGCGGCGGCCATGGCTGATGGCGATCCTCATGCTGCCGATGATGGTCGCGCCGGCGCTGGTCGGCCTGATGTACCGGCTCATCCTCCACGAGTTCGTCGGCGTGATCCCCCACTACCTCTACCTCTGGACGGGCGACTCGCCCTCTTTCCTCGGCGCCCGCAGCGCCTTCAACACCCTGGTCACGATCGAGATCCTGCAGTGGACGCCGTTCGCCCTGCTGATCCTCTACACCGCCCATGCGGCGATCCCGGCCACGATCCGCGAGGCGGCCGCGCTCGACGGCGTGACCGGTCTGAAGAGCGTGCGCTACATCGACCTGCCGATGCTCATGCCGGCCATCGGCGTCACCTACTTCATCCGCTTCATCGACTCCTTCCGGGTGTTCGACAACATCTACACCCTCGTCGGGCCCGGCGCCGGCGGTTCGACGACGACCATGAGCATCTACATCTACCGGGCCTTCTTCCGGGTCGGGGATATCGGCCTCGCCGTCGCCGCCTCGATGCTGCTGCTGGTGGCCTCCTTCGCCGTCCTCTACCTGATCAACTGGCTGACCGCACGGAGCAGGCCGGCATGATGGCCGCCCGAGGCATGATGGCGCTGCGCTGGGCGGTGTTCGCCCTTGCGGCCTTCGTGATGAACTTCCCGGTCGTCTCGACGCTCGTCACCTCGCTGAAGACCGAGGCCGAGATCGCGAGCTATCCGGGGCTCTGGGTGCAGAACCCGACGCTCGACAACTACTTCGAAATCTTCCGCATGAGCGACCGCTTCGACATCACCCACTACCTGATGAACAGCCTGGTGATGTCGCTGATCGGCGCCGGGCTGTCGCTCCTGCTCGCCTTCCCCGCGGCCTACGCGATGGTGCGCTTCCAGGTCGGCAACAAGTGGCTGATGCCGACCATCGTCAATCTGCGCGCCATCCCGCTGATCATCTTCGCAATCCCGATCTACCTCATGTACCAGCAGGTCAACCTGCTCGACACGCGGATCGGCATGGGGCTGATCCAATGCCTGGTCAACCTGCCGCTGGTGCTCGTGCTCCTCGCCACCTCCATCGCCGAACTGCCCGAGGAGATCGAGGAGGCGGCGCGCGTCGACGGCGCCAGCACGCTCCAGATCATCACCCGCGTCGTCGCGCCGATCTCGGTCAATGGCATCGCCGCCTCGGCCGTGCTCTCCTTCATCTATTCGTGGAACGAGTTCCTGTTCGGCCTGATCCTCACCACGAGCCGCGCCGTGCCGATCAGCGTCGGCGCCTCGTTCTTCTTCGCCGCCTCCGGCGGCGGTGTGCGCTGGGGGGTGGCGGCGGCCGTGATGATCCTCGCGACGCTGACGCCCCTCGTCCTCGGGCTCCTCATGTACCGCCAGATCGGCCGCTCGATGACCGCCGGCGCGGTGAAGGGCTGAACAACGGAAAAAGGGCCGGCGCGACGGCGCCGGCCCCTCGGATCGGATCGGGGCGGAAGCCCTGGTCTCGTCAGTCGGATTCGTCGGCGCTCTCGGCCTGGAGCAGCCCATAGCGCTCGGGCCCGAGGTCGCCCAGCAGGCGGAGCTGCGTCTCGAGAAAGTCGATGTGGCCCTCCTCGTCGCGAAGAAGTGCCTCGAACATGTCCATCGAGACAAAGTCGTTGGCCACGCGGCACACCTCGCGGGCCTCGGTATAGAGACGGCGCGCGTCGTACTCGCCCTCCAGGTCGGCCTCGAGCACTTCCTTCACGTTCTGCCCGATGCGCAGCGGGTTGAGCTGCTGCATGTTGGGGAAGCCCTCGAGGAAGATGATGCGCTCCGCCAGCTTGTCGGCGTGCTGCATCTCCTCGATCGATTCCTTGCGCTCCTTCTTGGCGAGCTTGGCGTAGCCCCAGTCCTCGAGCAGCCGGTAGTGCAGCCAGTACTGATTCACCGCCGTCAGCTCATGGCGGAGGGACTGGTTCAAATAGTCGATGACCTTGGCGTCACCCTTCATCGGTCGGCCTTTCTCAGTTTGGAGTCTTTCTAAGATTAGCCCACCCGGGACCCCGGGTCAAACATCACCTCGACAGTCGTGACCTCGATGTCCACCGTTTCGACGATGGTGACCTCGGCGACCGTGGCAATGGGCTCGGGGCAGGTGAAGGTGATGCCGGCATCGGCGACGATGCGGCGGACCATCGCGAAGCAGGTGCCGCATTGCGGCCGCGCCCCGAGAACCCGGAAGATGCTGCCGGGGGTCACCGGCCGCTCCGGCATCTCGCGGGCCAGAGCCTCGGCTGCCCCGAGAATGCGCGCCCTGGTGATGACATTGCAGGAACAGATGATCATCTCGGGGATTGAGATGGCATCCCTCGCAGCGCGACGCAACCGGTCCCGCCGCCACGTCGCCCCACGGCAGCCCACGCATGATGCACCGGCCTGCCCTGCGCAAAGGATCCGGAGGCCTCCTTGGACATCAAGGAAGAGGAGATCCTGGGCGACCAGGCCGATCGCCACTGGTACTACCGGACGAAGGCCCGCGCCCTCCGGGCAATGCTGCCGGACCCGTTCAACCGTCGGGTGATCGACGTGGGCGCCGGCTCGGGCTTCTTCAGCAGGCATCTCGCCCGGCACGGACTGATCGACGAGGCGTGGTGCATCGACATCGGCTATGAGCGCGACCGTGACGAGCGCGTCGGCGACGCGACGCTCCGCTTCCGGAAGACGCCCCAGGCGGCAGATGCCGGTCTCGCGCTGTTCATGGACGTTCTCGAGCATGTGCCGGACGACGCCGCACTGCTTGCCGCCTACCGCCCGCTTCTCCCTCCGACGGCCCGGGTCATCATCACCGTCCCGGCGTTCCAGTTCCTGTGGAGCGGGCATGACGTGTACCTCGAACACTACCGGCGCTACACGCTCCGGATGCTCAGGGACACCGTTGCCCGGGCAGGCTACCGGCTCGTCCGCAGCCATTATCTCTACGGCCTGATACTCCCGGCGGCGATCGCGACCCGGCTGCTCTCCCCGACCCGGATGACGCCGCGCTCGGCGGTCAGGAAGCACGGAAGGCTGACCAACGCGATCCTCGGCGCGGCCTGCGCGGTCGAGTTGCCGGCGATGCGGTTCAACAAGCTCGCCGGCCTCACCGTCGTCGCGATCTGCACGCCGGGCTGACGCCGAACAGAAGCGGGGGGGGGGGGG
>JAEZEN010000565.1 GCA_023433185.1 Pseudomonadota bacterium
GATCCCAGCCCTAGACCGTCAGGAGGCCGCGCGTCTCGTAGACGCTGGGCTCGGGCCGCCCTTTCAGGGCCAGCCCGATAGCCATCACCATCGACACCACGCCATCGATGCGCGTTGAAGATCCGGACTTGTCCGGCTTGATGTTGTCGGCCTCGTCGCGCTTCACCGCGGCGGCACGGGCGTGCCAGCGAAGAACTGGATGCCCACCGTGGTGGAACCCGTTGCACAACACCAGGCGCTCGAGTTCCTTCGACGGCGCGGACATTGACGCGAAACCTTGGCCGAACAGGACGACCGGAAGGCCTTCGTTTTCGAGCTCGATCGCCGTCTGCGTGGCGTTCCACCGGTCTATCGCCAGCCCGCCCTCGCCGTCCTCGCGGTTGTGGTTGCCGACATGCGCGATCCGGAAGCACTCTGCGTCGCGCAGGATCTGCGCCTGGATGAACGCGTAGTCGACGACGTTGCCCGGCGTCGCGATGAGAGCTCCATCCTTGACGGCTTGGTCGTAGCGGAGCCGGTCCCTGCGGCTGTGATCCTTGATGAGCGCCGCCGGCTTGAAGAAGCGCGGCACCACGACGGGCACCGGCAGGCCGTCCTGGATCGGGAACCACCACACCAACGCCGATAGGTCGTTCGTCGCCGAGAGGTCCAGTCCGCCGAAGCAGAGTTTGTGACGGAGGCGGTTCGGCAGTTCCCGCCAGCCGACCGGGCCAGCGCAGTGATCCCACCCGTAGCGGGTTCCCTCATCGTCAACGCTGTCGAGGGGAAGCCAGGTGACCGACTGTTCGGTCCAGATGTTGAGGCGGTACCGCTTGAAGTCGTTCTCGAGACGGGGAAGCTGGCGCGCACGTCGGCAGTCCGCCTCCAGCTGGTCCAGCTTCACCGTCACGCCGAGGTTCGGGTTCGCCTTCCGCCACGTTTCGGGCGACGTCCAGTCATCGTCGGGGCCGGCGGCGTACACGACGACAAGAGTCTCGGGGTCCTCGATGTCGCCTGAGAGAATCGCCTCGCACTCCTTCCAGACCTCCTCGCCGTGCGTCCCCTTGTTGCCGGCCGTGGAGATCAGGAACTCCAGCGGCTGCCGCCGCGCCGCCGAGCTGTCGTGGACGAAGGTGTAGAGGTCGCCTGTCTTCCACTCGTGGATCTCGTCCCCGATCAGCCCGGACATGTCGAGGCCGTGCTTGCCCTGCGGCTTGCCGGACAGCGGCCGGAACGACGCGTTCAACTCAGGGCAGTAGATCGACTCCTTGAGGCACTCGAGCTCTGGAGCGAGCGACGGGGACCGCACCGCCATGTTGCTCGCCTTGTTGAAGACGATGCCCGCCTGGTCTTTCTCCGACGCTATGGCGAACACCTGGCCGCCGAGCTCCGCGTCACCGACGAGCATGAGGAGCGCGATTCCGGCGGCGAGCTCGGCCTTGCCGTTCTTCCGGGCAATCCAGACGAAGCAGCGTCGATAGCGCCGCGTTCCATCCTTCCGCTTCCAGCCGAACAGCGGCCGGACGATGTCATGCTCCTCCCACTCTTCGAGGTGGAACGGTTGGCCGGCCCATTCGCCCGACGTCAGCCTGAGGTGATCGGGGAAGAAGCGCGCTGCCCTGTTGGCAGCTCCCTCGTCGAACCAGAACTCACCGACGCGCCAGTGGCAGCCGTCCCATACTGCATCGGCCGAGACCGCGAGCGGGCGTTCCGGCGCCAACGCCGCGACTGCAGCGCGTTTCGCCATGGCGTCAGTTGAGGAGGCCGATCGGCCCCTTGATTGGTGCGGCGGGCGCGGCCGGCTGGGTGGCCGGATCGCTGCTCCCGCGCCCAGGCTGGGCAGGTGCATCGAACAGGTCGCCGGGCGGCACGGTTGCCGCTCGCTGCATGAAGATCCGCTGCCGCTCCGCCGGGTTCATGCCGAACCGATCTTCGACCGCCAGGAGCTGACGCTCGAGGCGATCGGCGATCGAGTACGCAGGATTGGCCCGCTTCAGCTTGTTGAGCCGCACCGGAGCACCCTCATCCGTTTTCTCGCCAGCGGCCGTGACGTAGGTCTCGGCCTCGTAGGTCTCGCCCTCGTCGTCGAGGACCTTCTGAAGCTTGAGCCATCGGGCGAAGTTGCGGCAGTAGCGCGCGAAGGTCTCCGTATCGGCGACCGTCAGGAGCTTCGCCTGGATCAGACGGCCCGAGAGCCGCTTCCAGATCGCCAAGCCCTCCCCTTTCAGCCATCCCGGCGCCGAGACGCTGCCGGTCGCCGCCTTCTCCGTCTCCGGCAGCGTGCGGACCCGCTTGGAGCGCACCGCCGCCTTCTGCACCCGGACGCCCGGCGGCTCGGGCTTTCGTCCCCTTGCCATGTTCGCCGTCCTCAAAAAAAGTTTCGGGAATTCATCGCAGACTTGCGGATTGCTACCCCGCCGGTCCGGGCGCACCGCCCTCCAGACTTTCAACCCACCCCCCGGGACTGTCAGCCGCCCGGGTCGAGGCGGCGGGTGAGCGCGACCGCAACCGCCGAGTCGAGGCGGAGGTCCGCCTCACCGAGTTCACCCCGAGCCCAACGCGCCTCGAGCTGCTGCTTCACCACGTCGTGGTGCCAGCGGCATGACGACTACCAGCGCGACCGATCCCAGAAGATGGCGGCGTCGCCCTTGTGCGGCACGGCGTGGTCGACAAGTTCGACCGGCGTCACTCGACCGACCGCATGGCAACCAAGGCAGAGCGGGTTGTCGCGCTTGAAGCGCGCCGCCTCCCGATCCCAGCGCGCATCGTAGCCGCGCTCCCGTGCCGAGCCGCGCCTACTTTCTGCCGCAGCCTTCACTTGCGCCCGACCCCGATGCCCTGCCGGCCGGAACATGGCTGGCATGATCGGCATCGATCTGACCGCTTCTGGAGAGAAAATCCGCGCGTGCGCGGCACTCGGCGTGGGCCGAGTGGGTGGCTGCCGGGGTGGCTGCTCGGGTGGTCAGGCCTTGCGGACCTGCTGCACTTCAAGCTCGACCGGCGTCGAGCGTCCGAAGATCGACACAGCAACCCTGATTCTGGTGTCGGCGTCAATCTCCTCTATCGCCACCGAGGGCAGTCTTTCCACGACGCCATCGAAGGACGCGAACGGGCCATCCTTGATCCGGACCGTCTCTCCGATCTTGAAGATCAGCTCTGCAGGCGTCGCGCCCGGCACTGCCCCGTCGATCTCGCGGCCCCTGATGCCGGCAATCAGATCGTCGCGGACGCGGACCGGGAGGTCGCCCTCGCACACCATGCCGCCAACCCCTGCGTGGTCGAAGATCTCGCGCCAGCCATCCTTGCCCATGTCGAACCGCACGAACATGTAGCGGGGGAAGAGCGGGACGAGCTTCGGCCGCCGGATGGCGATTCCCGACGCCCGTTGCTTCTTCGACAGTTCCTTCCTCGGCACCGGGCGCATTTCGCGGACCATCGGGTAGTACACCTCGATCCGACGGTCGCGGAGGAAGTCGATCGCCTGGCGCTCGCTGCGGCCGAGGAAGTGGACGATGTGCCAGACCGGCACCGGCGGCACCGGCCGCGCCAGGGAAGCCGGGCGGTCCCGCTCCCACGTTTCCTTGGCCAGCCGCAGCGCACGGTCGGCCGCCGCCTGGGTGAAGTTCGGCTTCCCGCTCATCCCGCATCCTCGCTGTCGTGGGTCCCCTTCCCCGGCCATCCCGCCGGGTCCGCCCGGGGCAGGAAGACCCAGGCCGCGGCCGCCGGCTGCGGCAGGGTGAAGCCGAAGCACCGGTAGACGTGCCCCGACCAGGCCGCGAATTCGGGGCCCTCGACATGGGCCTTGGCCATGCCGAGCGCCGCCGCCTCGATGCGGGCGAGGTCGTCGCGCGGCACGGCCCAGCCGATCCGCTGCTGGGCCAGCGACAGGCGGTTGGCGAGGAACTGGGCGGGCGCGCTGCCCCGGTCGCGGAGCGCCGCGCCGTGCCGGGCGACGTGGTCGAAGACGAGCCACCACCAGGCCCGGTCGAAGGCGCCGACGAAGGCCCGTTCCGGCTCGCCCGGCGGGGCCGCCGCGGGCCGCGGCAGGTCCGCCCAGCGCCGTTCGCGGAGGTAGTTCACCAGGAAGGGCAGCCGCGCCTTGCCGCGCTTTTCCCGGTGGAAGGCGATGAACCGCGCCACTCCGTCGATCGCGGCCCGCCGCTCGGCGGCCTTCATCCCGCAGAGCAGCTCTTTCGCCGTCTCCTGGGCCTCGAGCGCGATGTCGGGCCACGCCGCCTTGAGGGCCTGCCAGTCCGCCTCGCGCTGCTCGGCCCGGCTCGGTCGCGTCGCCTCGCCCGTATCCGCCGCCGCGGCGCCGGGGTCAGGTTCCTCCCCTGCCGGTCGCGCGCGCGCATCTCTCTCCGCTGGACTGGTGTTGGAGTGGTGAATGGACTGGTCTCTATCCTGGTGCAGGACGTTCACCAGCTTGGGTGCACCAGGTTCACCAGCTTCGTGCACGAGGTTCACCAGCTTCTCCTCCGAAGCTGGTGCAGGAGGTTCACCAGCTTCGGCGCCGCCGGCATCGTCCGCACCCGTCCCCTCCCCCTGCAAGGGGGATGCAGGGAGGGGGTCAGAAGCAGGGAGGCAGTCAGGTGTCGCACCGTCCTCATCCCCGTCGGCCTCGAGCGGCATGTCGGCGTCGCGCTCCGGCCACATGGGCTCGTATTCGAGCTGGCGCCAGCGCTGCCCGCGGAAGCCGTGCAGCCCGCGCTTG
>JAEZEN010000570.1 GCA_023433185.1 Pseudomonadota bacterium
GATCTACGGCCGCATCGACGTCCTCCACAGCCACGCCGGCATCCAGGTCGAGGGGCCGCTTACCGGTGTCGATCCGGCCGGCATGGAGGCCTCGTGGCAGGTCAACGTCGCCGCCCATTTCCATCTCGCCCGCCTCGTCATGCCGCACATGCAGCGGGCCGGGAAGGGCTCGATCATCGTCACGTCGTCGAATTCCGGCGTCTTCTACGACCACGAGATGATCGCCTATGCCACCTCCAAACATGCGGCGGTGGCGATGGTGAAGCAGATCGCCATCGATTACGGGAAGTACGGCGTCCGTGTGAACGCCCTCTGCCCGGGCTGGGTCGATACCCCCTTCAACGACGCCTTCACCCGCCAGATGGGCGGCCGCGAGGCGCTGCTCGGCTACGTCAGGGACAAGATTCCGCTCGGCCGCTTCGCGACCGTCGAGGAGATCGCCGAGGCCATCCTGTTCCTCGCATCCGACCGCTCCTCGTTCATGACCGGCCACGCGCTCGTCGTCGACGGCGGAGAGTGCATCGCCTGAGGGCTGGTGGGATGGCACGGCAATTGCGACAATCGCCGCGACCGATTCACGGGAAGTCGCGGCCGTGCCGACCCTGACGATCCATCACGAGACGACCTACGCCTATCGGCGACCGGTGACGTTCGGCGCGCATACGATGATGCTGCGCCCCCGCGACGACGCCGACCAGCGCCTGATCGGCGAGACCATCGAGATCGTGCCGGCGCCCCGCCGGGTCGCGTGGCGGCGCGATGCCTTCGGCAACCACATCGCGGTCGCCGATTTCGACCGGGGGGCCGATGCGCTCAGCTTCCGCAGCACCATCAGGCTCGATGTCGCCCCGCTCGATTTCGACGCGGAGCCGATTGCCGCGTTCGCCCGGCGCACGCGTTTCGACTACGGGAGCGCGGAGCGCGAGGCCCTCCTGCGCTTCATGGAGCCCCTCCAGCCCGATCCCGCCGTTGCCGAATGGGCGGGCTCCTTCCTCGATGCCGACGGCGGTTCCGATACCCGGGCGCTGCTGGTCGGCATGACCCGCGCGATCCGGCGGTCGTGCCGCCATGTGGCCCGTCACGAGCACGGCATCCAGAGCCCCGCCGAGACGCTTCGGAAGGGCAGCGGCAGCTGTCGCGACGTCGCCGTGCTGATGATCTCGGCACTCCGCTCCCTCGGTTTCGCCGCGCGCTTCGTCTCGGGCTATCTCCGCGTCGCGGACGGCGGCGAGGACGTCGCTGGGGGCAACACCCATGCCTGGGCGCAGGTCTACGTCCCCGGTCCGGGCTGGGTCGACTTCGACCCCTCGAGCGGCGCCGTCGGCAATCGCGACCTGGTGCGCGTGGCGGTGGTCGACGATCCCGTCGCCGCGGTGCCGCTGCACGGGACCTATTTCGGCGAGGCGGCGGATCATGTCGGCATGACCGTGGCGGTGCGGGTGACGGACGATGGCCGGCGGCCCCCGACGGGGGGTCCCTGACCGCTGCTCCGGAACTTCTTCCTGCCTTGGCGACTTGATTGGGGTTGGCAGCGGAAGGAAAGGCATCATCGATGAAGATTCGCGCGGGCTACGAGATCGCCTACGAGTGCGCCCAGCCCACGCCGATGATCCTCTTGCTGAGCCTGTTGCCCGAGCGGACGCCCGACCTGGTCACGCCCGAGGCTCTGCGGATTGCGCCCGAGGTTCCGGTGACGGTCTACCGCGACGGGTTCGGCAATACCTGCCACTTCCTCCGCGCGCCGCCCGGACCCGTGACCTTCGCCAACGATTTCATCATCAGCGACAGCGGCCTGCCGGACGAGGTCGTACCGGAAGCGGTGCAGCACCCGCTCGAGGAACTGCCGGTCGAGACGCTGGTCTACCTGCTGGGCAGCCGCTACTGCGAGACCGACCGGCTCAACGACCTCGCCTGGAAGCTCTTCGGGAACGGACCGCGCGGCTGGGCGCTCGTCCAGCGGATCGTCGACTATGTGCACGAGCGGATCGGCTTCGGCTACCAGCACGCCCGTCCGACCAAGACCGCCTGGGATGCCCACGAGGAGCGGCTGGGCGTGTGCCGCGACTACGCCCACCTGGCGATCACGCTCTGCCGCTGCATGAACATTCCCGCGCGCTATTGCACGGGCTATCTCGGCGACATCGGGGTTCCCGCGGATCCCGCCCCGATGGACTTCAGCGCCTGGTTTGAGGTCTATCTCGGCGGGCGCTGGTACACCTTCGATGCGCGCCACAACACGCCGCGGATCGGGCGCATCCTGATGGCGCGCGGCCGCGACGCCACCGACGTCGCCATGGTCACCACCTTCGGCGCCTGCACGATGACCGGCTTCAAGGTCGTGACCGAGGAGTTGGAGGCCGCCGTCGAGGCGGCGGCCTGAACCGTCTCCCTACTTCACCGCGCCGGCGGTCAGGCCGCGGATGATGTAACGCTCGAGCAGGATGCCGACGAGGATCAGCGGCATGATCGCGGCGGTCGCGATGGCCGCCATCGACCACCACGAAATGCCTTGCGAGCCGGTCTGGCTCGCGACCATGACCGGCAGCGTCTTGGCGCTGGCACCGGTCAGGAGCGCGGCGAAGAAGTACTCGTTCCAGCACAGCACCAGCGCGAGGATCAGCGCCGCGACCATGCCGGGGAGGGCGAGCGGCAGCACGATCCGCATGAACGTGCCCCAGATGCCGAGCCCGTCGACCAGCGCCGCTTCCTCGAGCTCGACCGGAATCGTCATGAACTGGTCGCGCATGATCCAGATGACGATGCGCAGGACCATCAGCGTGTAGATGAGGATCAGGCCGGGCAGCGAGTCGAGGAA
>JAEZEN010000624.1 GCA_023433185.1 Pseudomonadota bacterium
ATTCCATGCCGGTCCAGTACCCGGCCGGCATCATCGCCGAGCACAACCACGTCCGGAGCGCGGCCGGGCTTTTCGATGTCTCCCACATGGGGCAGGCGGCGCTGATCGGCCCCGACCACGAGACGACGGCGCGGGCGCTCGAGGCGGTCGCGCCCGGGGACTTCCTCGGCCTCGGCCATGGCCGCGTCCGCTACACGATGCTGCTGACCGAGGACGGCGGCATCATCGACGACCTGATGGTGACGCGGCCGAGCGCGGACGCCCCCGACGGCATGCTGCTGCTCGTGGTCAATGCCGGACGGAAGGAGATCGACTATGCCGATCTCCGTGCGCGCCTGCCCGGGACCGTGCAGGTCGAGCCGCGCGAGACCCGGGCCCTGCTCGCGCTCCAGGGGCCGGAGGCGGCCGCCGTGCTTTCCCGCCATGTGCCCGGGATCGAGGGCATGGGGTTCATGACCGCACGGCCCGCAACCTTCGACGGCATCGACATGGCGCTGTTCCGCTCCGGCTATACGGGGGAGGACGGCTTCGAGCTCTCGGTCGACGGCGGGGCGGTCGAGGCGGTTGCCAGGGCGCTGCTCGACGAACCGGAGGTCAGGCCGATCGGCCTCGGCGCCCGCGATTCCCTGCGGCTCGAGGCCGGCCTCTGCCTCTACGGCCATGACATCGACGTGATGACGACGCCGGTCGAGGCCGACCTCCTGTTCGCGATTCCGCGCCGGCGGCGCGAGGAAGGCGGCTACCCCGGCGCCTACCGCATCTACCGCCAGATCCTCGAAGGGCCGGGCCGGAAGCGCGTCGGCCTTCGCCTCGAGGGCCGGGCGCCCGCGCGCGAAGGCGCCGCGATCAAGGATGCCGCGGGCCGCCACATCGGTTCGGTCACCTCGGGCGGCTTCGCGCCAACCGTCGGGAGGCCGATCGCGATGGGCTATGTCGATGCCCCGCATGCCGGGGACGGCACGCCGGTCCTGATCGACATCCGCGGCCGGGATCATCCCGCCGTGGTCAGCCCGATGCCCTTCGTCCCCCACCGCTATTTCCGCAAGTCCGCTGCCTGAAGGAGCGCCCATGAGCACCCGCTACACCCGCGACCACGAGTGGATTCGCCTCGACGGCGACACGGCAACCGTCGGCATCACCGACTACGCCCAGGAGCAACTGGGCGACATCGTCTTCGTCGAGCTGCCCGAGGTCGGCAAGAGGCTCGAGACCGGCGGTGAGTTCTGCGTCGTCGAGTCGGTGAAGGCGGCAAGCGAGGTGTTCGCGCCGATCGCCGGCGAGGTGATCGCGGTCAACAGCGCCATCGGCGACCAGCCCGGGCGGGTCAACGAGTCGCCCGAGGACGGCGGCTGGCTGATCCGGATGAAGCCGTCCGACCCGGCCGAGATCGAGGCCCTGATGGACGAGGCCGCCTACAAGTCCTTCCTCGAGACCCTGTGACGGCCATGGCGCATCTCTATACAGCAACGGTCGCCTGGCGCCTCGGCGACGGCGAGTTCGCCAAGGGCCGCTACTCCCGTGCCCACGAATGGCGCTTCGACGGCGGCATCGCCGTCCCGGCCTCGGCATCGCCCCAGGTCGTGCCCAAGGCCTATGTCGACGAGGCAGCGGTCGACCCGGAGGAGGCGTTCATCGCCTCGCTCGCCTCGTGCCACATGCTCACCTTCCTCGACCTCGCCCGCCGTGGTGGCTTCGTGGTCGAGTCCTACGAGGACGCGGCGGAAGGCGAGATGGCGAAGAACGCCGCCGGCAAGTACTGGGTCTCGCGGGTGACGCTGCGCCCGAGGATCGCCTGGGGCGGTGACAAGCAGCCGACGCACGAGGACCTCGCCAAGCTCCATCACGTCGCCCACGAGGAGTGCTTCATCGCCAACTCGGTGAAGACCGAGGTCGGCGTGGAGGGCTTCTGATGCGCTATCTCCCCCATACCGAGGCGGAGCGGGCCCTGATGCTCGCCAAGATCGGTGTCGGCTCGATCGACGAGCTGTTCGTCGATATCCCCGCCGACAGGCGCATCCCGGGGCTCCTCGACCTGCCGACGGCGAAGAGCGAGATCGAGGTGGAACGCCACCTCGGGCGCATGGCGGCGCGGAACGTCGCCGCCGGCAGCGTGCCGTTCTTCGTCGGCGCCGGGGCTTACCGGCACCACGTCCCGGCGAGCGTCGACCACCTGATCCAGCGCTCGGAGTTCCTCACCTCCTACACGCCCTACCAGCCGGAGGTGGCGCAAGGGACGCTGCAATACCTGTTCGAGTTCCAGACCCAGGTGGCGAACCTCACCGGCATGGAGGTGGCCAACGCCTCGATGTATGACGGTTCGACCGCCACCGCCGAGGCGGTGCTGATGGCGCACCGCGTGACTAGGCGGCGGAAGGCGGTGCTCTCGGGCGGCCTCCACCCGCAGTATCGCGGCGTGGTCGAGACCATGTCGGCGATGGCCGACGACGAGCTCGTGATGCTGCCGCCGGACCCGACCGGCACCGAGGCGATCCTGGATGCGATCGACGGCGAAACGTCCTGCGTCGTGGTCCAGTCGCCGTCGTTCTACGGCAACCTGATCGACCTCGCGCCGATTGCCGAGAAGGCGCATGCCGTCGGCGCGCTGCTCGTCGCCGTGTTCACCGAGGTCGTGGCGCTCGGCGCGATCGAGCCGCCGGGGGCGCAAGGGGCCGACATCGTCGTCGGCGAGGGCCAGTCGATCGGCAACCCGCTGACCTTCGGGGGGCCTTATGTCGGGCTGTTCGCGACGCGCCAGAAGTTCGTCCGCCAGATGCCCGGGCGGCTCTGCGGCGAGACGGTCGACGCAGAGGGGCGGCGGGGCTTCGTGCTGACGCTCTCGACCCGCGAGCAGCACATCCGCCGCGACAAGGCCACCTCCAACATCTGCACCAATTCGGGCCTCTGCTGCCTGGCCTTCACCATCCACATGACGCTGCTCGGCGAGACCGGCCTGCGCCGGCTCGCGGCGCTGAACCACGCCAACGCGGTAGCACTGGCCGACGCGCTGGCCGCGGTGCCGGGCGTCACCGTCCTCAACGACTCGTTCTTCAACGAGTTCACGATCCGCGTGACGGGCAATGCGGCCGGGGTGATCGAGGCGCTCGCCGCGAAGGGCGTGCTCGGCGGCGTGCCGGTGTCGCGCCTCGAGCCCGGCCGGCCCGACCTCGGCGATCTGATCGTGGTGGCCGCGACCGAGATCAACACCGACGAGGACCGGGCGGCGTATGCGGCGGCGCTGCGGGAGGTGGTGTGATGGCTGGCAAGGACATTCCCGACAACATTGCCAACCTCATCCATGTCGCTTCGGTTCTCGGATCGTTTGGCTACGTGTTCTCTCACAACAGAACGCATGCCATCGAATTCATGAAGCACAATGGAGAGTGCGTCTATCTGAAGACGACCAACAAGCTCTCCATCGTGCTGGATCCACGGATCGCCTCTGCCGGAAAACCGCTCGGCGGCATCGTCGGGTACGAAAGTTGGAACAGCAACTTCAGCGAGTTCCCGACAGCCGATCGAAGCGGAAAGAAGCCAGAGAAGTTCGGTATCGCATTCGATCTGGCAACACCGACCAACACCGTCGAGGTTATGAACGGCAGAGAGATGCTTTGATGCTGAACTCAGAGGGACGTCCGACGCGGCCCGAGACCGCCGAAGCCGATGCGGCCGCGCCGACCTTCACCGGCAACCGGGGCCTCCAGGTCGAGGAGGCTCTGATCTTCGAGACCGGCCGGCTCGACGTGACCGGCGTCGACCTGCCGGAGGCGCCGAAGGTCGCCTCGCGCCTCGGCAAGCACGCCCGCACGGCGCCGATCGGCCTGCCGGGCCTGACCGAACCGGAGGCGGTGCGTCACTATGTGCGGCTCAGCCAGAAGAACTACGCGATCGACACCGGGCTCTATCCGCTCGGCTCCTGCACGATGAAGCACAATCCGCGGCTCAACGAGAAGATGGCGCGGCTGCCCGGTTTCGGCGACATCCATCCGCTGCAGCCCCTTTCCACCGTACCGGGGGCGCTCGAGCTGATCGCCGAACTCGGCCGCTGGCTGCTCGCCGAGACCGGCATGGCCTCGGTCGCCATGAGCCCCAAGGCCGGCGCCCATGGCGAGCTGTGCGGGATGATGGCGATCAAAGCCGCGCTGCTCGACCGGGGCGAGGCCCGCACCACCGTCCTCGTGCCCGAGTCGGCGCACGGCACCAACCCGGCGACGGCGGCACTGCTCGGCTACAAGGTGGTCGACGTGCCGGCCCGCGACGACGGCACCGTCGATCCGGCCGCGGTCCGTGAGCGGCTGTCGCCGGATGTCGCCGCGATCATGCTCACCAACCCCAACACCTGCGGGCTGTTCGAGCGCGACGTGGTGGCGATCGCCGACGCTGTTCACGAGGCGGGCGCGTACTTCTATGCCGACGGCGCCAACTTCAACGCCATCGTCGGCAAGGTGAAGCCCGGCGATCTCGGCGTCGATGCCATGCACATCAACCTCCACAAGACGTTCTCGACGCCCCATGGCGGCGGCGGACCGGGGGCGGGGCCGGTGGTGTTCTCGGAAAAGCTCGCGACCTATGCGCCGGTGCCCTTCGTGCGCCTGACGGCCGACGGCGCCGAGTTCATCGAGACGCGGGCGCAGGCCGGAGACACGGCGAGGCCCTTCGGGCGGATGACCGCGTTCCACGGCCAGATGGGGATGTTCGTCCGCGCGATGAGCTACATGCTCGCCCACGGCGCCGACGGCATGCGCCAGGCGTCGGAGGACGCCGTGCTCAACGCCAACTACATCCGCGCCACGCTCCGCGACCTCTTCAGCCAGCCCTTCGGCGACCGACCCTGCATGCACGAGGTGCTGTTCGATGACAGCTTCCTCGAGGGTACCGGCGTCACCACGCTCGACTTCGCCAAGGCGATGATCGACGAGGGCTATCACCCGATGACCATGTACTTCCCGCTGGTCGTCCACGGGGCGATGCTGATCGAGCCGACGGAGTCGGAGTCGCTCGCCTCGATCGACCTGTTCGTGGCGACGCTTCGCGACCTCGCGATGCGGGCCAGGGCGGGCGAGGCGGAGCGCTTCCGGGCGGCGCCGGTGCACGCGCCGCGGCGGCGCCTCGACGAGACCCGGGCGGCGCGCCAGCCGAAGCTCCGATGGGTGCCGCCGGAGCCCTTTGTCGGGGCGGCCGAATAGCGCTACAGGAGGGTCGGATACTCCAACCGGGGCGAGACATGACGACGCTGATCATCAATGCCGGGCCGTTCGAATTCGAGGCGGTCATGGAAGAAGCCGACGCACCGAAGACCTGCGCGAAGTTCAGGAGCCTCTTGCCCTACAAGGAGCGCATCATCCACGTCCGCTGGAGCGGCGAGGGCTGCTGGATCCCCCTCGGCGACCTCGACCTCGGCCTCGGCTACGAGAACCACACGAGCCATCCCGCGCCGGGCCATTTCATCCTCTATCCCGGCGGCTTCAGCGAGACCGAAATCCTGCTCGCCTATGGCGGGGTGCAGTTCGCCAGCAAGGTCGGCCAGCTCGCCGGCAACCACTTCCTGACCATCACCAAGGGCCAGGAGAATCTCGTGGCGCTGGGCAAGATGACGCTCTGGCAGGGCGCGCAGGATATTCTCTTCTCGCCATCATAAGCCGCATCGCCCTGTCATAAATCACGAGAATTGCTGGGGATTCCGTCACCCGCCTGTCATCGGCGGGCCCTAACCACGTTGGTTCGCGCGCCGCTTGCCGGCGGCCGATTCACCGTGGACAGGGGACATTGCGATGACCGACTACGTGATTTCAGGACCTCAGCTCGCGCAGCAGACGCTCGAGGGGAACGACACGCTCCTGGTCGAGGGCGTCGGCTCGATCGTCACCGCCAGCGACGCGATCGTCTGGGATCTCACTACCGCCGCCAGCAACCCGCCCGGCGTCGTCATCGTCAACGACGGGCTGATCCAGTCCACCGCAAACCGCGGCATCGACACCAGCGGGACCGGCACCGGCCGCGGCTTCTCACTCACCAACAACGGCACCATCACCGCGGCGGACGACGCCTTCCGGATCGATGATGTCCTGACCGGCGGCACGGTCCTCGTCGACAACTACGGCACGATCAACTCGGCCGGCGGTCAGGCGCTCGACTTCAACAGCGTCGAGGCGGCGGGCGCGATCTTCATCATCAACCGCGCCGGCGGCCTGATTCACACTGCCGACGCCGACGGCATGCGGCCGGGCGCGGGCGCGGTCGTCC
>JAEZEN010000028.1 GCA_023433185.1 Pseudomonadota bacterium
GGCGACGATCGAGCCCGGCGAGAAGCACCGCGACCTGCCGAAGGATGCCGGCGAGAACGCGCTGGCCCGCCTCGATCGCCTGCGGCACGCGACCGGCGGCACGCCGACGGCCGAGCTTCGCCTCCGCATGCAGAAGGTCATGCAGGAGAACTGCGCCGTGTTCCGCACCGGCGAGGTGCTGGCCGAGGGCCACGACCGCATCCACACGGTGTGGGCCGGGGCGGACGATGTCCGCGTCACCGACCGCTCGATGATCTGGAACTCGGACCTCGTCGAGACGCTCGAGTTCGACAACCTCATCGCCCAGGCGGTGGTGACCATGGATTCCGCCGGCAACCGCACCGAGTCGCGCGGCGCCCACCCCCGCGAGGACTTCCCCGACCGCGACGACCGCGAGTGGATGAAGCACACGCTCGCCTGGATCGACCCGGAAAAGCGGACGGTGACGATCGACTACCGGCCGGTCCACACCTACACGCTCAGCAACGACATCACCTACATCGAGCCGAAGGCGCGGGTGTATTGAGGTTTGGAGATGGCATCAATTGAGCTATCCTGGCAAGACTTCCGGTTCCCGGCCAACGTAGGCGGATGGGTTGCATTGAGGCGGGCCGTTGATCGAGCAGCGCTTGTGCGAGCTTGCGACAAAAGAACTGTTTACGTAATTTGAGTATGTCGGCCATTCTGTTTCAAATATCCTAAGAAGAACTCCCCCGTCATATATATTGGTAGGGGAAATTTCCAGCAAAGAATGACTTCTCATTTGGGTAGTTGGATTTACGAAATAGGTGAGACGCTGGTTGATGCTAAAATCCACGTTCTCACCTGTATGCCAAGAGTCAGACATAATCCTCATGCGTTCAAGAATGTAGAAGCAGATCTCATATCAAGATTCATGCTACAATACGGAGATAAGCCTTACAAAAATAAAAGAAAGGAGAGTCACGACCTTGATCATACATACTTAGCAAGCGAACTAGCTGCGGCCTTTGGACTTGGAAAAGGGAAGGGCTATCACTACGCTATTGAACCCGTCGGATCGAGTCCGCTAAAGCGAATAAAATAGAACTTATCACAGGCCATGCAAGAAGAAGCGTGTGTCAGGACACGGAAACGCGTGTGCGTTGCACGCAGGCTCGCCCAGCTTTGTGTTTCGTTGGCTGAACGTTGAATCTTCACTTGCCTTGTTCTAAGGTCGCGCCCATGGCCGAACTGAAGATGCCGGTTCGCCGGCAAGTCTCATATGACCGCGACTACTTCGCCTGGACGCAGGATCAGGCGGCCCGGCTTCGTCGCGAGCGGCCGGGCGCGCTCGACTGGGAAAATCTTGCCGAGGAGGTCGAGAGCTTGGGGAGGTCGGATAAGCGCGCGCTCGGCAGCGATCTCAAGGTGGTCCTCGAGCACCTGATCAAGTGGCGATACCAGCCCGACAAGCGCTCCGAGAGCTGGAGTGACTCGATCGAGGAGCATCGCGACCGTATCGCCCGCATCATCGCCGACAGCCCGAGCCTTGCCGGCTGGCCGGCCGAGGTGCAGGCCGACGAGTATCGGCGCGCACGACGGACGGCGTTGAGGGACACGAAGCTGCCACCATCGGCGATCCCGGTGGCCTGTCCCTTCAGCATCGAGCGGGCGCTTGACCCGGACTATCTGCCGGATTAGGCGCAGGGCATGCTCACGCCCCACCCATCCCCCGCCGGCTACTCCGGCAAGTCCCTGCCCGACAAGCTCGGCTACAAGCCCGGCATGGTTGCGGCCTTCGTCGCGCTGCCGGCGGAGCTTGCGGCGCTGGCGACGAGCGTCGCCTTCGCCGAGACCGTGCGGGCGGCGGCCTGGGCCGATGTCGGGGGCGAGCGCCGCTTCGACCTGATCCACGCCTTCACGCGGGGCGCGGCGGAGATCGAGGGCGGTCTGCCGCTCTTGCAGAATGCCCTGAAGCGCGACGGAATGATCTGGGTGTCCTGGCCGAAGAAGGCGGCGAAGGTTCCGACCGACGTGACCGAGGACGTGGTCCGCGCCGCGGCGCTCGCCCTCGACCTGGTCGACGTCAAGGTCGCCGCGGTCGACGCCGTCTGGTCGGGCCTCAAGTGCGGCATCCGCAAGGACCGGCGCTGACCGCGCCACCGCCGGATACCCCGAAAAGACCCGGCCCCCGACACGATTCCGCCCACCCGCCTCCGAGAACGCGCCGGAATCCGGTCCGAGCATCCCGTCGCCCCGGCACGCATGCCGGGTGACGGAGGGGATCATGACCGATAGCGACATCGCCGGCGAAAGGCCGGCGCAACCGGGCCATGCGCGGCCCGGCGTTTCATTCCGCAGCCCGGCTGCGAAGTTCTTCCTGACCGGCCTCATCACCCTCATGCTCGTCGTTCCGCTCTGGGTGGTGATGATGCTCGCCTCGGAGCGCCAGTCGCGGCGCGACGAGGTGGCCGCGCAGATCGGCCAGGAATGGGGACAGCCGCAGAGGATCTACGGGCCGCTGCTGGTGGTCCCCTATCTCGCCCGCGTCCCCGGGGCCGATGCGAACCAGACCGTGATCGTCCGCCGCCACCTCGTCGTCCTGCCCGAGACGATGGCGGCGACGGTGACGAGCGAGACCGAAGAGCGGAGCGTCTCGGTCTTCGAGATCCCGGTCTACAGCGCCCACGCCGTCGTGACCGGTCGCTTCGGCGCGGTCGCCGAGACGCTCTTCGGCGCGGAGATGACGACCGTGCTGTGGGACGAGGCCTTCGTTTCGGTTGCGGTCGACGACCTCACGGGCATCGAGGACGCCTCGCTCAGTCTCGGCGGCAGGCCGCTTTCCCTCGAGCCCGGCGCCGCCCGCGACGGCAGCTATCCCATGGCGGCGGGCGGCTCGGCGAGCATCGGCGCCGGCGTCCATGCCGCGCTCGGGGCGAGCGGCCCGGTCACCGGCCTCGACTACGCCCTCGACCTCCGCCTCCGCGGTACCGACAGCATCCGCCTCGCGCCCGTCGGCCGCCAGAGTGCGGTGACGATGGCCGGTGACTGGCCTCATCCCGCCTTCGCGCTCGGCATGCTGCCCTCGGAGCGGAGCGTGAGCGCCGCCGGGTTCGAGGCGACATGGCGCGTGCCCTATCTGGCGCGGCCCGCCCCGCAGAGCTGGACGCTCGAGCGCGACGGCTACTACCGTTTCGGCGGCGATATGCTCGGCGTCGGCTTCGTCGAGCCGGTCAACTTCTACGCCCTCGTCGAGCGCTCGCTGAAATACGGGCTGATGTTCATCGCGGTGACGTTCCTCATCGTCTTCGTTCTGGAAACGCTGTCGCCGCAGCGTATCCACGTCGTCCAGTACTGCCTCGTCGGGCTCGTCCTGGTGATGTTCTTCGTGCTGCTCCTGGCGCTCTCCGAGCGCATCGGCTTCGGCATCGCCTACCTGGTCGCGGCGGGGGCGACGACCGTGGTCGTCGCGTCCTTCGTCGGCCTGGCGCTCGCGAGCCTCTGGCGGGGTGCCGTCGCGGCGGCGAGCCTCGGCGCGACGTTCGCGCTCCTCTACGCGATCCTCCGGCTCGAGGACTTCGCGCTGCTCGCAGGCGCGATCGTCGGCTTCCTCGCCCTGTCGGGCCTCCTGTTCGCGACGCGGAAGGTCGACTGGTCCGGCGCCGGCATCCGCGCTGCGGCACCGGTACCGGGGCCCACTCAGAGCCCGTAGCGGGCGAGGTCGGGCTGGGTGGCGAGGGCGGCGGCGACGATCTCCTCGACCCGTTCGAGCTCCTCGCCCTCGATCTCGAGCCGCGGCGCGCGGACGATCGTCGACGTGCCGCGCACGATGCCTTCCACCACCTTGATGTTCTGGACGAAGCGGTGCGAGACGTCGAGGTGGAGGAGGGGCATGAACCAGCGGTAGATCTCGCGCGCCTCGGCGTAGCGGCCCTCGCGCGCCAGTCGGTAGATGGCGACCGTCTCGCGGGGGAAGGCGCAGACCAGCCCGGCGACCCAGCCGACCGCCCCGAGCATCAGGCTCTCGAGCGCGAGGTCGTCGACGCCGGTGAAGATCGCGTATCGGTCGCCCACCAGGTTGACGATGTCGGTGATGCGGCGGAGATCGCCCGAGGACTCCTTCATCGAGACGAAATTGGGCTCGTCGGCGAGGTCGGCGAACATCGCCGGGGTGATGTCGACGGCATAGGCGAGCGGGTTGTTGTAGATCATGATCGGCAGGTCGGTGGCCCGCGCCATGGTGCGGAAATGGGCGATCGTCTCGCGCGGCGTCGCGACGTAGCGCATCGCGGGCAGGACCATCAGGCCGTCGAGGTCGAGGTCGGCGGCGCGCTCGGCCAGCGCCTCGCCGGCGCGGGTCGAGTCCTCGGCGATGGTCAGCATCACCTTCCCCCCGCCGCCGGCCGCCTCCTTCGCGGCAGCAGCGATGGCGACCTTCTCGTCGGCGGTGAGCGTCGAGGCCTCGCCGAGCGAACCGCAGCAGATCACGGCGTCGACCCCGGCCTCGAGCTGGAAGGCGACATCGGCCCGCACGGCGGCGAGGTCGACGTTCTCGTGCGCGTCCATCTTGGTGGTGATGGCGGAATAGACGCCGTGCCAGGTGGTCTCGGTCATCGTCGGCCCCCTCGTGACCGCGAATTGTATGACGGGCCGGGGGCGGGCTTTCAAGCCTGCCGCTCCGGCTGGCGGCTGGGCGGTGCGGCGTTCCGCGCTCCGGCGGGCGACGGTTTGACACCGCCCCGCTCGCGGTGGTCTATCGGCCGAACCCGCCGAATCCCATTCCCGAGGTGACCCGTGGACGACAAGGACGTGCAGGCGCGCTACCGCGCCGGGCTCGAGATCACGCGCGAGGCCGGTGCGCTGGCGCTCGATTACTTCCGGCGCCGCGCCACCCTGCCGATCGAGCACAAGGGCCGGCAGGATTTCGTGTCCGAGGCCGACAAGAAGACCGAGGACCTGATCGTCGCGCGGCTCGGCGCGGCGTTCGGGGAAGACTCGGTCCTCGGCGAGGAGGGCGGGCTCCGCCAGAAGGGGCCGGCGCTCTGGGTGATCGACCCGATCGACGGCACCTCGAACTTCCTCCGCGGCATCCCCCATTGGTGCGTGTCGGTCGGCCTCGTCGCCGACGGCAGGGCGGTCGCCGGGTTCCTCTACAATCCCGTCACCGACGAGCTCTTCTCGGCCCATGCGGGCGGCGGCGCCTTCCTCAACGGCGAGCCGATCAGGGTCAGCGGCGCGACCGACATCGCCCAGTCGAGCCTCGGCATGGGCTACGCCCACCGCCTGCCGCTGGCGCCCTATATCGCGGAGATGAACACCTCGCTCGCCGGCGGCTGCGATGTCCGGACGCTCGGCTCCGGTGCGCTGGACCTCGGCTTCGTCGCCGCCGGGCGGCTCGATGCGACCTTCTACCGGCACATCAATCTCTGGGACGTGGCCGGCGGCATGGCCATCGTCGCCGAGGCCGGCGGCACGGTCAGCGACTTCCTCGGCGGCGAGGGCATGCGCGAGGGCAACGCCATCCTCGTTGCCACGCCCGCGCTCTACGCGCCGCTCCACAGGATGTTCTTCGAGGATTAGGCTGGCACGGGCCTGCCGTCAGGGCATCTTCCGCAGGAGGTAGATGTCCATGATCCATCCCTTCGCGGCGCGCTTCGCGGCGCGGAGGCGCAGAATCTCGTCGCGGACCTTGCCGAAGGGGCCGGCGACCAGCACCTCGTCCCTGGTGCCGAGATAGGCGCCCCACCAGATGTGGAGGCCCTCGGCGGGCAGGGTCGAGAGCGTCTCGCCAGAATCGAGGAACACGACGCTGTCCTCCGCGACGGCCATGGCCTCGCGGAGTGCGCGCCCGGTCGTCATGCGGACCGGCGCGGCGATGCGGTTGAGCGGGATGCCGTGGGCGGCGGCGAGCGCCTGGGCGGCACTGATCCCGGGAATGACCACGGTCTCGAAGTCGAACCGTTCGCGCACCGCCTCGAGGATGCGGAGCGTGCTGTCATAGAGGGCGGGATCGCCCCAGACGAGGAACGCGCCGGACTCTCCGGGCGCGAGCTCGTCGCGGATGAGACGGGCATAGAGATCCGCCTTCTCGGCATGCCATGCAGCGACGCCCGTGCGGTAGTCGCCCTCGGCATCGCGCGGCGGGCTCGGCGCGGTGATCCGCCGGCAGCGCGGATTGGTGAGGAAGCGTTCGCAGATCGTTTCGCGGAGCCGCACCAGATCGGCCTTCGCCTCGCCCTTGTCGAGCAGGAACAGGGCATCGACCGCGTTCAGCGCCTCGATCGCCTGAACGGTCATGTGGCGGGGGTCTCCCGCCCCGATTCCGATGAGATAGACCTTTCGCATGCCCGCCCCTTGCGCTTCGCCGCGCGCAAGTCAAGGATGCTTCATATTGGTGCAAGGCGCCGAAGTGATCGGTTTCCGTGCAATCGTATGGTCCCGTCCTTGCTTGTCGGACCGGGACCGGGGGCCGACAGCGGCTTCGGGGGATTTGTCAGGAGGGAGAACTGGTCATGTCGAAATGGGTCTACGGGATCACCCGGCGCACGACGCTCGCCGTCGCGGCGGCCGGCCTCGCTGCCGTCGCCTTCGTGGCGCTGGCGAGCGCGGCGAAGGAGACGCCGATCAAGGTTGCCGCCATCTACACCGTACCGGTCGAGCAGCAGTGGGTGTCGCGCATCCACGAGGCGCTGAATGCGGCGCAGGAACGTGGCGACATCACCTACGCCCACTCGGAGGATGTCGCCAATACCGACTACGAGCGCGTCATGCGCGAATATGCCGAGCAGGGCACCGACCTGGTCTTCGGCGAGGTCTTCGGCGTCGAGCAGGCGGCGCGGAAGGTCGCGGAGGACTATCCCGAGGTCGCCTTCGTGATGGGCTCCTCCTTCGCGCCGCAGGAGCCGAACTTCTCGGTCTTCGACAACTTCATCCACGAGCCGAGCTACCTCACCGGCATGATCGCCGGCGCGGAGACCGAGTCGAACGTCATCGGCATGGTCGGCGGTTACGCCATTCCCGAGGTCAACCGCCTGATGAACGCCTTCATGGCGGGGGCGCTTTCGGTCAATCCCGACGTCAAGTTCCTCGTCACCTTCATCAACTCCTGGTACGACCCGCCGAAGGCCAAGGAAGCCGCCTTCGCCATGATCGATGCCGGCGCCGACGTCATGTATGCCGAGCGTTTCGGCGTCTCCGACGCTGCCAAGGAGCGCGGCATCAAGGCGATCGGCAACGTCATCGACACGGCGTCCGACTATCCCGGGACCATTCTCGCCTCGGCGCTCTGGCACATGGAGCCCTCGGTCGATGCCGCGGTCGCGGCGGTTCTCGGCGGCACCTACGCGGCCGAGGACTACAGCAAGTACTCCTACATGGGCGTCGGTGGCGGCTCGCTGGTCTTCGACGAGGCCCTGGTCGATGCCGCCGTCGCCGAGGCGGTCAAGGCGAAGCAGGCCGAGATCATGGCCGGGACCTTCACGGTCGAGATCGACGACGACGAGCCGAAGTCGACGAACTGACACATCCTGCTGGGGGCGCGGGGTGTCGTGACATGACCTGGAGACGCGTGGTTGCGTCCTTCGAGGCTCGGGCTGCGCCCTCGCACCTCAGGATGAGGAAGGTAGGCACTCTCCATCGATCGCGGTGGCCTGGATCGCGATCTCCATCATCCCTCATCCTGAGGAGCCCCGCGCAGCGGGGCCTCGAAGGACGCAGTTCCGTCGAGCGAGCGCGCCCGTGAGCGACGCCCCCGTCGTCCTCCGCCTCTCCGGTATCACCAAGCGCTTCGGCGCGCTCGTCGCCAACGACGGCATAGACCTCGAACTGCGCCGCGGCGAGGTGCTGGCACTCCTCGGCGAGAACGGCGCCGGCAAGACGACGCTGATGAACATCCTCTTCGGCCACTACGTCGCCGACGAGGGCACGGTCTCCGTAGCGGACGGGAACGGCGGGCTCGCGCCGCTGCCGCCGGGTTCGCCGCACGCCGCGCTCGCCGCCGGCATCGGCATGGTCCACCAGCACTTCACCCTCGCCGAGAACCTGACCGGCCTCGAGAACATCATGCTCGGCACCGAGCCGGTGCTCCGGCTCCGCAAGCGCACCGGCGCGGCGCGGCGGAAGGTCGAGGCGGTGATGCGCGAGTCCGGACTGGCGGTCGACCTCGACGTCCAGGTTTCGCGACTGACGGTGGGCGAGCGGCAGCGGGTCGAGATCCTGAAGGCGCTCTACCGCGACGCCCGCATCCTCGTCCTCGACGAGCCGACCGCGGTGCTCACGCCCACCGAGGCCGACGGGCTCTTCGCCACGGTGCGGTCGCTGGCGGCCAACGGGCTTGCGGTGATCTTCATCTCGCACAAGCTCGGCGAGGTCCTCGCCGTCTCGAATCGGATCGCGGTCCTGCGGGGCGGGCGGAAGGCCGGCGAGATGCCGACCGCCGAGGCCGACCGCCGGAGCATCGCCGAGATGATGGTCGGCCGCGAGGTGCCGGCGAGCCGGCGGACGGCGCAGGCGCGTGGCGCCGACCTGCTCGTCCTCGAAGGTGTGAGCCTCCATGGCGACCATTGGCGCGCCCTCACCCAGGCGAGCCTCGCCGTCGGTGCCGGCG
>JAEZEN010000069.1 GCA_023433185.1 Pseudomonadota bacterium
CCTTGAAGTGGCGGCAGCCGACATCGCCTATGGCGACGCCTGCTACCGGGTCGTCGGCACCGACCGCACGATATCGCTGTTCGAAGTCGCGGCCGCGGCGCGGGCTGGCCATGCTGCGCTTCCGGCCCGCGCGCCGGCGGCCCTCCGGGGCGACGCGACCTTCGACCCGCCGGCGGGGACCTATACCAATGGCTGCCACATCGCCGAGGTCGAGATCGATCCCGAGACCGGATACGTGACCGTGCTGCGCCACACCGCGGTCGATGACTTCGGCCGGCTGGTCAATCCCGCCCTCGTCGCCGGGTAGGTGGCCGGCGGCGTGACCCAGGGCATCGGCCAGGCGCTTCTCGAGGCGGTGCGGTTCGACGATGCCACGGGGCGGCTCCTGACCGCATCCCTCCTCGACTACGCCCTGCCGCGGGCCGACGACCTCCCCGCCTTCGACCTCCGGACGGTGGAAATTCCGTGCCTGACCAATCCGCTCGGCCTGAAGGGGGTGGGCGAGTCCGGGGCGGTGGCCGCTCCCCCGGCGGTGATCAACGCCGTGCTGGATGCCCTGGCGCCGCTCGGCATCGACGCGATCGACATGCCGGCAACCCCGGCCGTCATCTGGGCGGCGATCGCGGCGTCGCCCGGGCGGGGGAGCGGCCGCGCTCGCTGATCCCGCGCACCCCCGGGCCATGCCGCTCAGGCGGCGAGGTCGACGATGCTCTCGGTGATCAGGAAGAGGCCGATCGCGAAGATGAGGATGTAGACGATCTCGTAGAAGCGCTTCGATTCGATGCGGCGGATCAGCCAGACCCCGAGGAACGTCGCGGGGATGGAGACCGGGAGGAGCACCGCCGAGGTCAGGAGGTTCTCGCCCGAGAACTGGCCGAGGAAGAAATAGGGGACCAGCTTCAGCGCGTTGACGATGCAGAAGAACACCACCATCGTCCCGGCGAAGATGCGCGGCGCGAGGCGGAGCGGCGTGACGTAGATCTGGTAGGGCGGGCCGCCGGCGTGGCTGACGAAGCTGGTGAAGCCGCTGAGGGCGCCCCAGAAGGTCGCCTTCCGGGCATCATGCGGGTGGGGCACGACCTTGGCGCGCTGGCGGATCCAGTAGTTGAGCGCGAAGGCGACCGAGATCAGCCCGAGGATCAGTCGGATCTGCTCCTCGCCGACCCAGGCCGCCGTCCACCAGCCGATCGCGACGCCGACCAGCGCCCCTGGCAGCATCATGACGAGAACCCGCCGGTCCCATTCGCCCCAGTAGGAGGCGAGCGCCACGATGTCGCTGAGGACGAGGATCGGCAGCACGATGCCCGCCGCCTGGACCGGCGACACCACCAGCGACAGGATCGGCACGACGAGGAGCCCGACCGAGCCGAAGCCGCCCTTGGCAAGACCGAGCACCAGGATCGCCGGCAGCGCGGCGGCATAGAACCATGGGTCGTCGATCATCGCGAAGGAGATACTCGGGGGATTCCGGGGCGGGAGCGTGATGATACGCCCCGCCGCCTCGCCGCGGCAACAGGAGTGGTCTAGATTCGAATCGCTGGGGCCGGGCCCCGGCCGGATGAACCGGAGGCCTGACGATGCTCCTCGAGAACAAGGTGGCGGTGGTGACCGGCGGGGCGAAGGGCATCGGCTATGCCATCGCCCGGCGCTTTCTCGAAGAGGGTGCGCGCGTGGTCATCGCCGACAGCGACGACGACGCCGGTCCCGCGGCGGTCGAGCAGCTGGGCGCGCTGGGCGGCGTCCGCTACGTCGAGTGCGACGTGGGGGAGCGCCTCGACGTGCGCAACATGGTCGCGGCCACCATCGATGCCTTCGGCGACATCGACGTGCTGGTCAACAACGCCGCCATCCTGGTCAAGGCGGATTTCCTCGACCTCGACCCGGAGGACTTCGACCGCGTGCTCCGCGTCAATCTCAAGGGCGCGCTGCTCTGCAGCCAGGCCGTGGCCCGCCACATGGTCGAGCGGATCAAGGAGGGCGGCCTGCCGGGGTCGATCGTCAACCTCTCCTCGGTCAACGCCGTCTTCGCCATTCCCGACCAGGTACCCTATTCGGTGTCGAAGGGCGGCCTGTCGCAACTCACCAAGGTCATGGCGCTGTCGCTCGCGCCCTACGGCATCCGGGTCAACGCCATCGGCCCCGGCTCGATCGCCACCGAGATGCTCGAATCGGTGATGAACAGGCCGGAGGTCCGCCACACGATCCTGTCGCGGACGCCCCTCGGCCGCATCGGCGAGCCGCACGAGATCGCCGCCATCGCCGCCTTCCTCGCCTCCGACCAGGCGAGCTACGTCACCGGCCAGACCATCTACGCCGACGGCGGCCGCCTGCCGCTCAACTACACGGTGCCGGTGAAGGAGTGAGGGGCGGCCGCCTCCCGACCGGCATTGCCGGGCGGGACGCATCGCCGGGTATGTTCCGCGATTTGCCCCGGCGGCCGTTTGCTCCTATCGTCGCCGCCCGCCCTGGTGGGCGTCAGAAAGAACAGGCCGGGAGCGAACGAAAAGGCATGGCGGATATCGGTCTGGTCGGGCTTGGCGTGATGGGCGCCAACCTTTCCCTCAACATGGCGGAGAAGGGCTACAAGGTCGCCGTCTACAACCGCACGGCCGAGAAGACCGACGCGTTCATGGCCAATGCCGGCAGCCTCGCCGCCAATCTCACGCCCTGCAAGTCGCTGACCGAACTCGCCGAAGCCGTCCGTCCGCCGCGCCCCGTCGTCATCATGGTGAAGGCCGGCGAGGCGGTCGACGAGCAGGCCGACGTCCTGGCCGGGCATTTCGGCGCCGGCGACATCCTGATCGACGCCGGCAACGCCAACTTCCGCGACACGCGCCGCCGCGTCGCCGCCTTCGCCGAGCGCGGCATCGACTTCCTCGGCATCGGCGTCTCGGGTGGCGAGGAGGGCGCCCGCCACGGGCCCTCGGTGATGGCCGGCGGCAGGCAGGAGGCCTGGGACCGCGTCGCCGACATCTTCACCGGGATCGCCGCGACGTTCGACGGCGAGCCCTGCGCGGCGCTGGTCGGGCCGGAGGGCGCCGGCCACTTCGTCAAGACCATCCACAACGGCATCGAATATGCCGACATGCAGATGATCGCCGAGGTCTACGGCGTGATGCGCGACGGTCTCGGCATGGCGCCGGCCGAGATGGCCGAGGTCTTCGCCCGCTGGAACGAGGGGCCGCTCAAGTCCTACCTCATCGAGATTTCCGCCCGCGTGCTCGAGGCGACGGATGCCGAGACCGGCCGGCCGCTGGTCGACGTGATCCTCGACAGCGCCGGCCAGAAGGGCACCGGCCGCTGGTCGGCGATCGAGGCGCAGGATCTCGGGGTGCCGGCGACGGTCATCGAGGCGGCGGTCGCGGCCCGCGTCCTGTCGTCGCGGAAGGCGGCGCGCGAGGCCGGCGAGGCGCTCTTCGGCGCGCCCGAGCGGCGCTTCGGCGAGGTGCTCGGCGACCGGGCGCAGACGCTCCGCGGCCTCGAGGGGGCGCTGCTCGCCGGCAAGATCGTCGCCTATGCCCAGGGCTTCGACGTCATGGCCGAGGCATCCGCGACGTGGAACTGGAACCTGCCGCTCGGCACGATCGCGAAGATCTGGCGGGCCGGCTGCATCATCCGCTCGGCCTTCCTCGATTCGATCGCCTCGGCCTATGCGGAGGGCGGCGCCATCGACAACCTGATGATGGTCGAGCCCTTCACCGGCATGCTGAAATCGTCGAACGGCGACCTCCGGCGGGTCGTCGCCACCGGCGCGCTGAAGGGCGTCGCCATGCCGGCGCTCGGCTCGGCGCTCGCCTATTTCGACATGGCCCGCACCGGCCGCTCGACCGCCGACCTCACCCAGGG
>JAEZEN010000207.1 GCA_023433185.1 Pseudomonadota bacterium
GCCGGAGGCCGCCTTCAGCGTGGCATCGCCCAGTGCGAGGAGCGCGCGGTCCGAGCCGGCCTCGCCCATGACCGAGATGCCGAAAGGCAGTCCGGCGATGTCGGCGATCGGCAATGTCAGCTGCGGCAGCCCTGCGAGTCCGGCGGGACAGAGCATCGAGATCGCGCGGGCCCGGTAGGCCTCGAGGGCACCGCCGGTCACGCCAAGCGGCGGCGCCACCGAGGGCGCGGTCGGGAATGCGAGCGCCGTGCCGGGCGGGACGAGGCTCCTGATGCCTCGCGCGATCCTCTGTCGTTCAGCGAGCGCTGCCTGGTAGGCGTCCCGGCTGACGCGGCTCGCCCATTCGAACCGTTCCCGGACACCGTCGCCGAACCGGGGCCGGTGGCGCGTGATCCAGGCGCCGTGCGCCGACCAGACTTCGTAGGCCTGCACGGTGCGGAAGACGGAACGCCAGTCGTCAAACCGGCCCGCGGCCACAACCGTTTCGCCGTCGATGTCGGCATGGGCCGCGAGGGCGTTCAACGCGCGTGCGAAGGCCGCCCGCTCCTCCTCGCCAAGGACGTGGTCGAGAATGTCGCCGGCGACCACGATGCGCTCTATCCGGCGGGGCGCTGCGGCAGGCAGGAGCACGTCGGCGGCCGCCCGGTAGGTGGCCATGTCGCCGGCGAACCACCCGACCGTGTCGAATGACGGTGCGAGGGGCTGGAGCCCGTCCGTGGCGATGGCGCCGTGGGTGGTGCGGAGCCCGATCAGGCCGCAATAGGAGGCGGGCAGGCGCACCGATCCCCCGGTGTCGGTGGCGAGCGCGATGTCGGCCAGGCCGGCGGCGACCGCTGCCGCCGATCCGGACGAGGAGCCGCCGGGAATCCGGCCCGGGGCCCGCGGATTCGCGGGCGTCCCGTAGTGCGGGTTCTCGCCGTTCATCGAGTAGGCGAACTCGTCGGTGTGGGTCTTGCCGATGAACCGCGCCCCCGCCGCGAGGAGAGCCCGGACGACACCCGCGTCCCGTTGCGGGGGCGGAATCGTGCTCCTGCGCAGCGGATGCCCCCCTCCGGTGGGGTATCCGGCAACGTCGTAGAGATCCTTGACGGCGAGCGTGAGGGTGAAGAGCGGGCCCGATGACGCGGACGGGACGGCGATGGCCGGGTAGTCGACGAACGCGCCGACCGGGTCGTCAACGTTCGGCATGGTTGGCCGTCCTGCTGACATTTTTGCTTGGGGCGAAAAGGACTGCGGTCACAAGTCGTTCTCAATGAAATTCTGAAGAATGACTCATCGGAATGCCTGGAATGCATTAGCCCGCCGAAGCGCCAGGCGCAAACTAAAATTTTTGAATGTGCCATGATGGCAGTCGGATGCAGTGAAATCAATGAGTTAGATATGCAATGGATTGGAGAGGGGAAAAATTCGCGAAAAATGCGTTGATGAGGGTCAATTTCGCATCTATGGTCGAGAGACGGTAACGGGGTGGCGCGATGAAGACCTCCGGCGCACGCAACGACGAAGACCAGCCGCCGCCGGCGGCGCGCGAAAGCCGCCTGGAGGCGGTCTTCAACACCCTGCTCGCATCGATCGTGCGCGTGGACCGGAAGCCCGGGGAAGCGCTGCTCAAGGATGAGATCGCGAAGGAACTCGGGGTATCGCGGCAGCCGGTGACGGACGCCATCAATCGTCTCGCGGCGCTCGGCCTCGTCACGGTGATCCCGCAGGTCAATTCCTTCGTCTCGCGAATCTCCGCCGCCGACGTTCTCGAAAGCGCATTCGTGCGGAGTGCGATAGAGGCACAGGTCGTGCACGAACTGGCCTCACGTCCCAGGAAGGCCGTGGTCGCGACGCTCCGCGATCAACTCGCCGAGCAGGTCAAGCTCGTCGCCGCCGGTGATATCGACGGCTTTCACGAGGCGGATGATGCCTTTCACCGCCTCCTCGCGGAGCAGGCGGGAAAGCCCGGCGTATGGAACCACACGGCCGCGGCGCGCCTCCACCTCGTTCGGGTTCGGCGCCTCGGCCTGCCGCGCCCCGGTCGCCTGGCGATCTCCTATGCCGAGCATTCGATGGTGGTCGACGAGATCGAGGCCGGGCGGCCGCGCCGAGCCGCCAACATCATCGTCAAGCATATTCGTTACAACGAAGGCGAACTGCGGCGCCTCGAGAAGGATCTGCCCCAGTATTTCCTGTGATCTGGGCGGGTAATGCCAGTCGCAACTGTGAACCACGGAGCACGCACGTGACCAGATCTCGATCGTTCCTTCGTACCTGTGCCCTGCCAATCGCCGTTACCGTCGGCATGTTGACGCTCGGTCCGGCCTCGGCCGCCGAGCTTCCGCCAGAGGCCGCGGAACTCATGGTGCCGCTGCCGCTGTCGCCGACGGGGCAGCCGGTCGTGGGCTATCCGGACGGCGCGCCTGCCACGTCGCCGAGCGCCCTCACCTTCACCGAGGATGAACTCGCCACGCTCAAGGCCGGCAACTTCAAGGCCGGAATCGCCATGCAGGCTCTCGACTCGCCCTGGAACACGCTCCAGGTCGACGCCTTGACCAAGACCCTCGGCGAGTACGGCATCGAAGTCGTCGCC
>JAEZEN010000290.1 GCA_023433185.1 Pseudomonadota bacterium
GAGCACGATTGACCGGCGCAACCTGATCGCGGCTCTGGGGGCCGGTCTCCTCGCGGGGGTGGCCTTTCCTGCCCGCGGCGAGACCGAACGGCCGCCGGCCGAGGGCGGCCTCGGCGGTACCGGCATCGTCGGCACGCTGATGGGCTTCGGCAGCCTCCTGGTCAACGGCCTGCGCGTCGAGACCGACGCGTCGACGGCCTATTCCTCGACGCTCGGCGCGTTCGATCCGCAGACGCTGGCGATCGGCCAGACGCTCACCATCGAGGCCGCGACCGAAGGTGCCGGCCTGGTCGCGAAGCGCGTCCACGTCACCTATCCCGTCGTCGGGCGGGCGGAAGTGCTGGCGGGGGCCGGGCGGCTCCGGGTCGCCGGGATCGACGTGGTCGCCGAGCCCGACGGGATGACCGCCGTGCGGCCCGGCACGCGCGTACTGGTTTCCGGCGTATGGCGCGACGATGTCGTCGTCGCCGGGCGCATCGACCCGGCGCCCGATGTGTCGACCTCGGCGATCGCCGGTGCCGTGCGCCGCGACCCGCGGACGGGCCGCCTGTCGCTGGGCGGCCGGCCGCTGCAGCTCGCCGCCGGGATCGAGACGCCCGAGGACGGCAGCTTCGTCACCGTCCGCGGGCGGGCGCTCGGCAACCGGTTCGTCGCCGACGAACTCGTCCCCGGGCGCTTCACCGGCGCCGCGGGGCCGCTCGTCCGGCTCTCGGTCGACGGCTATCTCGAGCCGATCACCGCGCCGCCGCGCTACGAGATCGCGGGTTTCGGCCACAGCTTCGACGCCGATGCGGAACTGGCCCCGTTCCGGAACGTGCGGGCGCTGTTTCGCGGCCCCTATGTCGGCACCTTTGCGGTCGAGACCGGGATCATCCTGCCCGAGGCATTCCAGGCCCGCCAGGCGCTCATGGAGCAGCTCGCGGCGCGCCCCGGCTCGGTACCCGTCATCTCCGCCCGGGCGTAGCCGCTACCAGCCGGTGCAGGTCACCGGCCATACCCCGTTGCCGAGCACGCTGAGCGTGCCGGCGACGACGGAGACCGGATTCCCGTCGGTCTCGTCACTGCCGAGGCGTTTATAGGCCACGTCCCGCACCAGTCGCAGGCGGAGCACGATCCAGACATCCCCCGGATCGCTGATGTCGATCGTGAGCCGGTCCGTGCCGCCCTCCTGGCCGGCGATGATCTCCGGCGGGTTTCCGGCGGTGGAGATCGTGAAGTCGCCGAGGTCGGCGTCGAGCCGCGTGACGGCGCCGGGGCGGCGGTCGGCATCGTCGCCGAGCGCGAGATCGACCGTCACCGTCGGCACGCCTTCGGGTGCCGCGCATCGGATCGTGTCGGCCAGCGCGGGCGCGCCGGCGGCGAGGCCGATCGCGAGCCCGGCGAGAAGCCGAAACCCCCGGCCAGGGCCCCGCCGCGCCGTCACGATGCGCTCCCCGTCCGGGCGGCCTTGAGCCGGTAGAGCGCCTCGAGCGCCTCGCGCGGTGCGAGCTCGTCGGGTTGGATCGTGTCGAGGAGCGCGGCGACCGGGTCCGGCGGCGGCGCCCCGGCCTCGGCGCGGCGGGCCGCCGAGAACAGCGGCAGGTCGTCGATGAGCGATACCGGCGACTTGCGGTCCACGGCCTCGAGCTGGCGGAGCACCTCGCGCGCCCGGGCCACCACCGGCGCCGGCAGCCCGGCGAGCTTCGCCACCTGGATCCCGTAGGAGCCGTCGGCCGAACCCGGCGCGATCTCGTGGAGGAAGACCACGTCGCCCTTCCATTCCCTGACGCGGACGGTGACGTTGCGGAGCCGTGCCAGGCGGTCGGCGAGCGCCGTCAGCTCGTGGTAGTGGGTGGCGAAGAGGCCGCGGCTGCGATTGACCTCGTGGAGATGCTCGATCGCCGCCCAGGCGATGGAGAGGCCGTCAAAGGTCGCCGTTCCGCGGCCGATCTCGTCGAGGATCACCAGCGACCGCGGGCCGGCCTGGTTGAGGATCGCCGCCGTCTCGACCATCTCGACCATGAAGGTCGAGCGCCCGCGGGCGAGGTCGTCGGCGGCGCCGACGCGGCTGAACAGGCGGTCGACGATGCCGATCCGCGCCGCCCGCGCCGGCACGTAGCAGCCGGCCTGGGCGAGGATCGCGATCAGCGCGTTCTGGCGGAGGAAGGTCGACTTGCCCGCCATGTTGGGGCCGGTGACGAGCCAGATGCTGCCGGCGTCGCCCGCATCGTTCGCGGGGCCGAGACGGCAGTCGTTGGCGACGAACGGCGCGCCCTCCGCCCTGAGGGCCTGCTCGACCACCGGATGGCGTCCGGCCTCGATCGCGAAGGCCAGCGTGTCCTCGACGAGCGGGCGGACATGGCCCTCCGCCTCGGCCAGCACGGCGAGGCCGGCCGCGACATCGAGCACGGCAAGCGCCTCGGCGACGGACTTGATCCCCTCCGCCGCCCCCGCCACGGCGGCAGCGAGGTCGTCGAAGATGTCGAGTTCGATGCGGAGGGCCCGGTCGGCGGCGCCCACGATCTTCGCCTCGAGCTCGGCAAGCTCGGTGGTCGAGAAGCGGACGGCACCGGCCATGGTCTGGCGGTGGATGAAGCGCTGGTTGAGGGGCGCGGCGAGCAGCCGATCGCCATGCGCCGCGGGAACCTCGAGGAAGTAGCCGAGCACGTTGTTGTGCTTGATCTTGAGGCTGCGGATGCCGGTTTCCTCGGCGTAGCCTGCCTGGAGCCCGGCGATCACCCGCCGGCTCTCGTCGCGGAGCCGCCGCGCCTCGTCGAGGCCGGCATGGCATCCCGCCCGCACGAAGCCACCGTCACGCTTGAGGTGGGGGAGGTCGTCATCGAGCGCGTCCGCGAGCCGCGCCTGCACCGCGCGGGGACTGGCGGCGATGGCGTCCGCGACGCCCGCGATCTCGGGGGGCAGGGCATCGCCGGGCCCGAGC
>JAEZEN010000321.1 GCA_023433185.1 Pseudomonadota bacterium
GGCGGACGCTGGCGGCGTCGGCGGCGGTCTTCATGCGGGGGCCACAGGTCACGAGAGTCGGCGGGACGTCATCACCGCTATCCCAACCGCTTCGTGTCGGCAATGACTCCCCTTGGCGGCGACGCCAATTCCCCGCAAGCTGCGGGTCCGCCCGATTCCGGCATTGGCGCGCTCGCGGCCGGCCCGTCGCGAAGCGAGGGCGGAATCGGTCCACCTGGATGAAGGAGACGTCACGATGACCGGCCGGATATCGCGCGAGAGGACCTACGCCGTGCAGCCCGAACTGCCTGCGGCGCTCAAGAGCATGATGGCGGCGGTCGAGAAGAGCGGGCTCGACCCGAAGCTTCTCGAACTGGTCAAGCTCCGGGCATCCCAGATCAACGGCTGTGTCTTCTGCCTGTGGATGCACGCGGCCGCAGCCCGCAAGCTCGGCGAGCGGCAGGAGCGGCTCGATCTGCTCCCGGCCTGGCGCGAGGCGGACTGCTTCGACCCCCGGGAAAGGGCGGCGCTCGCCTGGACCGAAGCCCTGACGCTGGTCGCCGACGACCAGGCGCCCGACGAGGCCTACTCGGTCGTCGGCAATCACTTCACCGAGGAGGAGATCGTCAACCTCACCACCGCGATCGTCGCGATCAACGGCTGGAACCGGGTCGCCATCGGCTTCCGCTTCGCCCCGCCGGTGCGCTGACCGGCGTCAGGCCGCGGGCCGGAGGCGGGCCGCGAGGCGTGCCATGCCCCCGCGCAGGCGGAACAGCGCATGGGCGGCGAGGTCGGCCGGGTTCTGCCGCCAGCACTTGAGCGGGTCGTAGCCGTCGTGGGCGAGGCAGATGTTGCAGGAGACGCAGTCCGGCATGCCGCGATGCCCCGCCGCGAGCCGGTTGGGCAGGTCGGGTTCGCGGATGAAGGGCCGCGACAGGGCGAGGAAATCGGCGTCGCCCGACGCGAGAAGTTCCTCCATCACGTCCGTCGTCCGTACACCGCCGACGAGGATGATCGGCAGGCTGACGCGGGCGCGCAGCGCCCGGGCGAAGTCGCGGTAATAGGCCTGCGGCGCGGCCGGGCGCCAGAGCCGCGGGACGAGCCAGTCCTCCGCCGCGCGGCGCGGGCTCACGGCGACATAGGGCCGGATGTTCTCGAGATACGAGCCCATGATGCCGAGGGTGACCTCGAAGCCGTCGATCCCCTCGGCGGCGATCAGCTCGGCCCGGTCGAGGCTCTCGGCCACCGAAAGGCCGTCCGGCACCGAATCGGCGAGGCCGATCCGCATGGTCACCGGGTAGTCGGGCCCGACAGCCGCCCGCACGGCCCGGCACACCGCGACCGAGAATCGCGCACGCCCGCCGCTGTCTCCCCCCCAACCGTCGGTGCGGCGGTTGGAATGGGGAGAGGAGAACTCGGCGATCAGGTAGCCGTTGCCGCCATGCAGATGGACGCCGTCGAAGCCGGCGTCCTTGGCCCGCCTGGCTGCGGAAGCGAAGGCGGCGACGGCGTCGGCGATGTCGGCCTCGCTCGCCTCGTCCGGATGGCGCGCATAGATCGGATTGGTGACGACCGAGGGCGCCAGCGGCACGCGGTCCGGCATCATCGACTGGCTGCCGGCATGGGAGAGTTCGGCGAAGATCCTGCCGCCCGCCCCGTGGACCGCATCGGTCAGCCGCCGGAGTCCGGGCACGCGGGCGTCGGTGTCGAGGCCCATCTGGCGCGGCGAGCACTGGCCGCGATGGGCGACGAAGATGTGGCCGGTGATGATCAGGCCGGCGCCGCCGCGGGCGAGGCGCTCGTAGAACGCCACCAGTTCCGGCGTCGCCTCGCCGTGGGCGGTCGCCATCGTCTCCGACGTGGCGGCGCGAACGAGGCGATTCTTCAGCGTCAGCCGCCCGAGCCGGCCGGGCCGGAGATAGGCGGGAACGGGGCTCTCGTCGATCATCGCGGCCTCACTCCCCATGCCCGGCGGCGGGCTCAAACGCCGAGGAACAGCTCGAGGAAGTTGTCGGCACCGAGCAGCTCCGCCGCGGGGCAGCTCATCCGCACGGTTCCGCCGTCGAGCACGTAGACCCAGTCGGCGAGGCTGAGGATCTCCTGCGGGTCCTCCTCGACCACCCAGAGCACGGTGGTGCCGGCCTTGTTGAAGGCGGCGATGCCCTCGGCGACCTCGCTGGTGAGGTGCGGCGAGAGGCCGGAGGTCGGTTCGTCGAGCATGATCAAGCGGGGCTCGGCGATCAGCGCCGACCCGATCGCGAGCATCTGGCGCTCGCCGCCCGACAGCGAGCTGCCGCGCTGGGTCCGGCGCTGGCGGAGGCGGGGGAATCGCTCGTAGATCGCCTCGATCGCTGCGGCAGCCCGCCCCCGTGGCAGGAGGTTGCTGCTCAGTTCGAGGTTCTCCTGCACCGACAGCGAGCCGAACACGTTCCGGGTCTGCGGCACGTAGCCGATGCCGGCGGCGGCGATGGCCTGGGTCTCGAGCGGGTCGATCCGGCGGCCATCGAAATGCACTTCCCCGGACATCACCGTGACGAGGCGCATGATCGCCTTGACCAGCGTCGATTTGCCTGCGCCGTTCGGGCCGATGAGGGCGACCATCGACCCTTGTTTCACACTGATGCCGAGGCCGTGCAGCACCGGCAGCCGGCCGTAGCCGGCGACGAGGTCGCTGACCGTGAGGAGGGCGTTGCCGG
>JAEZEN010000381.1 GCA_023433185.1 Pseudomonadota bacterium
ACGTTCTTGCGGTTGATGAAGATGCCGAAGATCCCGAGCGTGAACAGGATCGCGGCAACGGTCAGGTAGTGGGAGAGCCCGACGACCATCAGATGCCCTTCCCCGATTCGACCTTGCGGACCTCGATCGCGGTCGCCGGCGTGCGCGCCACCTGGTCGGCGATCGACTGCCGCTTGACATTCGGCCGGTGGCGCAGCGTCAGGACGATCGCACCGATCATCGCCACCAGCAGGATGAGTCCGGCCGCCTGGAAGAAGTAGACGTAGCGCGTGTAGATCAGGAGGCCCAGCGCCTCGGTGTTCGAGACATCGCTCACCGGCGCCACGGCCGCGGTCACCGCGCCGGGCGCGAAGGCCCAGCCGGCCAGCACGATCAGCAGTTCGGCGAGCAGCACGATGCCGATCAGCGCACCGACCGGCAGGTAGCTGAGGAAGCCCTGGCGGAGCTGGACGAAATCGACGTCGAGCATCATCACCACGAACAGGAACAGGACCGCCACCGCGCCGACATAGACGACGATCAGGATCATCGCCAGGAACTCGGCGTTGAGCAGGACGAAGAGCCCGGCCGCGTTGACGAAGGCGAGGATCAGGAACAGCACGGAATGCACCGGATTCCGCGCGCCGATCACCATCACCGCCGAGGCGATCGCCACACCGGAGAAGAGATAGAAGAAGATGGCGGAGACGGTCATGTCGGACGGTTCGCCCTTCGGAAGGCAGGCGCGGGTCTTTTAGTGTTTCCAGTGTTGTCCGTCCACACCCTGACGGACGGCAATTTGTCCCCCGGTCTCAGGCTCATCGGTAGGGCCCGTCGATCGCCATGTTGCGTGCGATTTCGCGCTCCCAGCGGTCGCCGTTCGCGAGCAGCTTCTCCTTGTCGTAGTAGAGCTCCTCGCGGGTCTCGGTGGCGAACTCGAAATTCGGCCCCTCGACGATCGCATCCACCGGGCAGGCCTCCTGGCAGAAGCCGCAGTAGATGCACTTCACCATGTCGATGTCGTAGCGCGTCGTGCGCCGCGTGCCGTCGTTGCGGCGCGGACCGGCCTCGATGGTGATCGCCTGGGCCGGGCAGATCGCCTCGCAGAGCTTGCAGGCGATGCAGCGCTCCTCGCCGTTCGGGTAGCGGCGAAGCGCATGTTCTCCGCGGAAGCGCGCGCTCACCGGTCCCTTCTCGAAGGGATAGTTGAGCGTCGCCTTGGGGGCGAAGAAGTAGCGCATCGAGAGGAAGAAGGCCTTGACGAACTCGATGAGGAACAGCGAGCGCGCGGCCTGGTCGAGACGGAGCGACATCAGCTTGCCCATCCGGTGATCTGGAGAACCGTGGCGACGATGACGACCATCGCCAGCGAGATCGGCAGGAAGACCTTCCAGCCGAGACGCATCAACTGGTCGAAGCGGTAGCGCGGTACGAAGGCCTTGACCATGGCGAACATGAAGAACACGAGACAGATCTTGAGGATGAACCAGATCACCCCCGGCACCCAGGTGAAGGGCACCACGTCGACCGGCGGCAGCCAGCCGCCGAGGAAGAGGATCGCGGTCAGCGCGCACATGAGCACGATCGCCACGTACTCGCCGAGCATGAAGAGGAGGTAGGGGGTCGACGAGTACTCGACCATGAATCCCGCGACCAGCTCCGATTCGGCCTCGACCAGGTCGAAGGGCGGCCGGTTGGTCTCCGCCAGCGCCGAGATGAAGAAGATCACGAACATCGGCAGCAGCACGAGCCAGTGCCAGTCAAGGAAGCTCGCCGGCAGGCCGAGCGACGTGCCGAGGCCGCGATGCTGGGCGAGCACGATGTCGGTGAGGTTGAGCGAGCCGACGCAGAGCAGCACGGTGATGATGACAAAGCCGATCGAGACCTCGTAGGACACCATCTGCGCCGCCGACCGAAGCGCCGAGAGGAGCGGATATTTCGAGTTCGACGCCCAGCCGGCCATGATGATGCCGTACACGCCGAGCGAGGAAATCGCGAAGATGTAGAGGATGCCGACATTGATGTCGGCCACCACCCAGCCCGCGGCGAAGGGGATGACGGCCCAGGCCGACAGCGCCAGCGTGGTCGTCACCAGCGGCGCGATCAGGAACACGCCCTTGTTCGCGCCGGAGGGAACCACCGGCTCCTTGACCACGAACTTCAAGAGGTCGGCGAAGGACTGGAGCAGGCCCCACGGACCGACGACGTTCGGGCCCCGACGCAGTTGCACGGCTGCCCAGATCTTGCGGTCGGCGTAGAGCAGGAACGCGATGAAGACCAGCAGCAGCACCATGACGAGCAGACTCTGCCCGACGACGATGGCGGTCGGAACGACGTAGCCGTGGAAGAACTCGGACATCGCCGTCACTCCGCCGCGACCGCGAGCTTGCCGGCATGGAGGGCGGAGCACTCCGCCATCACCGCCGACGCCCGCGCGATCGGGTTGGTCAGGTAGAAGTCGGCCACCGCCGGCTTGAACGGCTCGCGCGAGGGCTTGCCGTCGACCGCGGCGAGGCCCTTGAGCGCGTCGAGCGGCTCGGCCGGCACCTGGCCGACGCGCATGAAGTGCGGGTGCGCCTGGTAGAGCGCGCGGCGGAGCTCGTGGAGCGAATCGAATGGCAGCCGCTTGCCGAGGACATCCGACAGCGCGCGGAGGATCGCCCAGTCCTCCCGCGCCTCGCCCGGCGGGAAGCCGGCGCGGGCGGTCATCTGCACGCGACCTTCCGTGTTGACGTAGATCGCCGACTTCTCGGTATAGGCCGCGCCTGGGAGGATGACGTCGGCGCGGTGCGCCCCGGCGTCGCCATGGGTGCCCATATAGACGACGAAGGCGTCGCCCAGCGCGTTCATCGGCAGTTCGTCGGCGCCCAGCAGGAACAGGACGTCGACCTCCCTCTGCCCGGCCGCCGTCACCATGCCGATGACGTCGTGGCCGCCCTCCCCGGGCACGAAGCCGAGGTCGAGGCCGCCGACGCGCGCCGCAGCCGTGTGAAGGATCGCAAGGCCGTTCCACCCGGCGTCACGCTCGCCGCCGGCAACCAGCCTCGCGGCCATCGACAGGATCGCCTCGCCGTCCGGCCGGACGAGCGCGCCCTGCCCGACGACGACCATCGGCCGCCTGGCGGCGGCAAGAGCCGCGGCGAAGTCGCCCTCCCCCGCCACCACCTGGGCCAGCGACTCAGGGCCGGCGCCCAGGTGCTCGAGCGGAAAGGTCAGGTCGACAGCCTCGCCGACCATGCCGATCCTGACGCCGCCGTCGCGCCAGCGGCGGCGCAGGCGGGCATTGAGCACGGCCGCCTCGCGGCGCGGGTTCGTGCCGACGAGGAGGATCACGTCGGCGCGGTCGATGCCGGCGATGCCGGGATTGAAGACGTAGGAGGCGCGGCCGCGCTTCGGGTCGAGCTTGGTGCCGTCCTGGCGGCAGTCGACATGCGGCGAGCCGAGCGCCTGCATCAGCGACTTCAGCGCGAACATCTCCTCGACGCCGGCGAGGTCGCCGGCAATGGCGCCGATCCGCTTGCCTGTCGAAGCGGACACCCGCCCCTCGATGGCGGCGAAGGCCTCGGACCAGCTGGCCGGAACCAGCCGCCCGTCCTTGCGCACATAGGGGCGGTCGAGGCGCTGCGCCTTGAGGCCGTCCCAGACGAAGCGCGTCTTGTCGGAGATCCACTCCTCGTTCACCGCCTCGTTGAGGCGCGGCAGGATGCGCATCACCTCGCGCCCGCGCGTGTCGACGCGGATCGCCGAGCCGAGGGCGTCCATCACGTCGATCGACTCGGTCTTGACCAGTTCCCACGGCCGCGCCTGGAACGCGTAGGGCCGGGAGGTCAGCGCCCCCACCGGGCAGAGATCGATGACGTTGCCCTGGAGTTCCGAGGTCATCGCCCGTTCGAGATAGGTGGTGATCTCCATGTCCTCGCCGCGGCCCGTCGCGCCGAGTTCGGGCACGCCGGCCACCTCGGCCGAGAAGCGGATGCAGCGCGTGCAGTGGATGCAGCGCGTCATGATCGTCTTGACCAGCGGGCCGATATACTTGTCCTCGACGGCGCGCTTGTTCTCCTTGAAGCGCGACCCGTCGACGCCGTAGGCCATCGCCTGGTCCTGCAGGTCGCACTCCCCGCCCTGGTCGCAGATCGGGCAGTCGAGCGGATGGTTGATGAGCAGGAACTCCATCACCCCTTCGCGCGCCCGCCGTACCAGCTTCGACTTGGTGATGACCTCGGGCGGCTCGCCGTTCGGCCCGGGCCGGCAGTCGCGCACCGACCATGCGCAGGATGCGATCGGCTTCGGCGCGCCCTTCAGCTCGACGAGGCACATCCGGCAATTGCCCGCGATCGACAGGCGTTCGTGGAAGCAGAAGCGCGGAATCTCCGCGCCCGCCGCCTCGCACGCCTGGAGGAGCGTGAACTCCGCCGGGACATCGACTTCCTTGTTGTCGACCTTGATCACAGGCATGGCATGGCCTTCACAGATTGTACTTCTTGCGCCAGTCGACGGCAGGCCCGCCGAGCGTGTCGGCGCAGGCCCTTATCTCCTCGGCGAAATGCCGGACGAGGGCCGCGCGGATCTCGTCGGTCATCACCAGCTTCGCCGACTTGCTCTTGCGGTTGAAGCCCGGCTCGAGGTCGCCGCTCGGCAGGTCCGGATCGGCGCCGAGGAAGGTGAGGATGCGCGCCCTGAGGCCCGCCGGATCGGTGCGGAGATCGTCGAAGAAGTAGCACTCGAACTGCCCCGGCGCGGCGAACTTGCGCCAGCGGGCGACGGTCTGGGACGGGAACGAGCGCCCCACCACGTCCTTCCGTGTCAGGAAGCGCTGGACCATCTCGACGGTGACCGGCGGCTTGATTCTGCTCTTGGTCTGGCGCGCCGCCATGCCGAGCGCCGACCATGCGCGCTCCACCGGCTCGCGCATCAGGAACACGATCCGGGCGGCGGGGAAGCGCCCGACGATGCGCCGGACCTGGTCGTCGCCGAGCTTCGAATAGGCCGGCGTCACGTCGCCCGTCATGTCGCCGCCCTTCTCGTCGAAGAGCCGCGCATAGGCCTCGGTGGCAGCCACCTCGTCCTTCATCAGCCGGTCATTGGTGAAGAGGTCGAGATAGCCCTTCATGAAGCGGAGGTCGCGCTCGCCGAGCGGCTGGCCGGCATCCTCGGCGCGCATGCGGTTGACCTTGTCGAGGTCCTTGTCGATGCGGCCCTGGAGACGCTTCGCCTTGCGGAGCCCCGGCCGGGCGCCGTCGAAGAAGTGCAGTTCCTTGACCGGCGGCATCCAGAACGCCGGATGAAAGGCGAGCTGGTCATAGAGCCAGCGCGTGCCGGCCTTCTGGGCGCCGATGCAGATGAAATCGGGGCCGTCGCCGCGCGCGGCGCGCGGCGCCTCATTGCCCGCGATCTCGGTCTGGGTCAGCACCCTGTTCATCCTTCACAACTCACCGGGGCATGTCGGCAAGGTCGAGGCGCTTCTCGACGCGGTCGAGCCGGTCCATGCGGCGCTGCACGCCGACCACCGCCTCCTCAAGGGCGGGCATCCGGCCCTTCCGTTCCCGCACGTCGTCCCCGACCCGATCGACCTTCTCGTCGAGCCGTCGCAGGTCTACCAGCACGAGATTGTCGGGATCGTCGGCCATCGCCCCTACTCTGCCGCCTCGACCATCAGCGGCTCGCCGACCTGCGGCATCTCGGCATAGCGGTCGATGCGCTCCTCGATGACGTGGCGGAAGTGCCGGATGAGGCCCTGGACCGGCCACGCCGCGGCGTCACCCAGCGCGCAGATCGTGTGCCCCTCGACCTGGTAGGTGACCTCGAGCAGCATGTCGATCTCGCGCTTCTCGGCGCGGCCGTCGGCCATGCGCTCGAGCACGCGCCACATCCAGCCGGTGCCCTCGCGGCACGGCGTGCACTGGCCGCAGCTCTCGTGCTT
>JAEZEN010000488.1 GCA_023433185.1 Pseudomonadota bacterium
AGGAAGAGGAGCGCGCAAAGGATGAGCGCGAACACGCCGAGATAGACGTTGATCAGCGTCTGGATCGAGAAGGCGATCAGGAAGGCGTAGAGATCCCGCGGCGCGCCGCCCTCGGCGTATCGCAGCGTGAACCAGAAGCAGTAGGGAACGGCGACGCGCCAGGCGAGCTGGGCATGGCCGATCTGGGAGATCGCCGGCAGGCTGAAGGCGAAGGCGAAGGCAAAGGCGCCGGCCACCAGCGGGGCGAGGCCGAACTTCCGGGCGACATGGTAGGCGGCGGCGTAGGTCGCGAAATACCCGAGAACGACCCAGATGGCGAAGGACTGGTACTGGTCGAGGCCGCCGGTCCGGAGCAGTGCATAGACCCAGGCCGTGCCGGCATGCGTGTCGCTGAAGCCCAGGGTGTAGGGATAGGGCCAGAACATCGGCGGCGAGAGCAGGGAAGGCTCGTTGCCGCCAAGCCAGCGGAAGAGATGTTCGAGCACGAAGATGTTGAAGCGGGCATCGCCGAGGTCGCCGGGCACGTCGCCGGGTCCGGACATGAGCGGCCCGAAATAGGCGAACCAGGCGATCAGCCATCCCGCCGCGACGACGCCGACATCCTGCCAGGGCTGTCGGCTAGCCGCACTCATAGCCCATCGGACCTGTCGGGCTGTTCTCGAAGGGGTCGACGAGCGCGTCCGTGTACTCGCCGGCGAGGAGGCGGTGCCTCGGCAGGAGGTGGGTCCGCACGTAGCGCGAGAAGCTCGCGAGCCGGTCGCCCATCGGGGTCAGCTTCACGCAGCCGTCCTCAATGACGATGGTCCCGGATTCGAGCTGCTCGGTCAGGCGGACATCGACCAGGCGGAACTCGGGCATGTACTCGGAGATGAAGATGTCGCCGATCGCGTCCTCGCGCACGCCACCGCCACGCTGCTGGAGCTTCTCGATGATGTAGAAGGAGAGCGAGCGGTCGAGCACCGTGGGGCCCGAGATCGCGAAGGCATAGCCGCCGACGAGCCAGACGGACACGAGGAGAACCCTCTCGAACCCCGTGAAGGGCCCCGGAACGAAGAGCCACAGCACGATCGCCATGATCGCGGCGGCGATGGCAGCGTCGAGCAAGGCGCCGTAGAGGACTACCCCCACGGGGAACCAGCGGGCGTGGACCAGGTAGATGGCGATCGTCACGGCGGCATAGGCGAGCGTCAGCAGGAGCGCGAGCGCCGGTTTGCTCGCCAGCAGGCCACGGGCCGCGCTCATGCCGCTTGCACGCCGAGATGGAAGCAGGCGGCGGATCGTGTGGCGGCCGCATCGTGGCGTGCGACGGCCGCCGCCGGACCGCCCGAGACGGCATCGGCCGGCTTACGCTGTCTGGTCGGTCGCAAGGATCTCATCGATGAAGACCGTCTGGTCGATCGGCAGCAGGGCACTGTTGCGGGAAATTCCGGCGAGCATCAGACACATGAGCGTCAGGGCCCCGGTCTGGATGAAGATGCCGACGAGCACGCCGAGCGCCACGGAGAACCAGCCCGGTGTCGCGAGGCCCAGGGCCTTGAGGAGAGCGACCGCGGCGACGCCGACGGTCGAGAGCACCATGACCACGAGGCAGAACAGGCCGACGCGGACGAGCACATCCTCGGCGAACACCATGAGGGCCCGGAAGCCGTGCAGAACGAGGCCCGGGAAGTTCATCCGACTCTGGCCCGCATAGCGCGGGCCGCGATGGATCGAGACCGGTGCGATACGCAGCTTGGAGGCGATGAGGCAGGCCGCGACATGGGTCCAGAGTTCCTGCATGGCGGCGAGGCGCTTCACCGCCGTGGGGCGCAGGGCCATGAAGTTGCCGAAGCCGATCTCGCGCCCGGCGAAGAGCCGGAAGAACAGCCGGTAGATCTGGTAGAAGGCCTTGAAGCGCAGCGTCTCGACGCGGCTCGCCCGGCGCGCGACCGCGGCGTCCGAATCCTGTGCCTCGAGCGCCTCCAGAAGCTGGTCCACCGTTTCGGGCAGGTCCTCGCCGTCCGAATCCATGACGATGCACAGGGCGTCGGGCATGGTCTCCGCGACATGGCAGAGACCGATCGCAATGGCCCGCTGATGGCCGACATTGCGCTTGAGGCGGAGGACGACCCCCCGGAGGCCGGCATTGCGGATCATGTCGGGACCGACTGGTTCCTTCACCGATCCGTCGTCGACCGCCACCACGTGGAGATCGGGGCCGAGCGTCCTGCGCAGCTCGACGAAGAGGCGCGACGCGGCCTCGCTGTCCTCATAGATCGGCGTCACCACGACCTGGCGCATGGCTGGCATTATGCCCCGAGCAGATGGCGGAAGTAGGCCACCGTCTCGCGCAGGCCGTCGTCGAGTGCCACCGTCGGGCGCCAGCCCAGTTCGCGCTCGGCCAGCGTGATGTCCGGCCGGCGTTGCCTCGGATCGTCTTCCGGCAGTGGCCGGAACTCGAGGCGGGCGGAACCACCGACCAGAGCGATCACCTTCTCGGCCAGTTCGCGGATGGTGAACTCGCCGGGATTTCCGATGTTCACCGGCCCGGTGAACCCGGGTGGGCTCGCCATGAAGGCGACCATGCCGTCGATCAGGTCGTCGACATAGCAGAAGCTGCGGGTCTGGGTGCCGTCCCCGTAGATGGTGATCGGCTCGCCCCGGAGCGCCTGCACGATGAAGTTCGACACCACCCGGCCGTCATTCGGATGCATCCGCGGACCGTAGGTGTTGAAGATCCGCATCACCTTGATCTCGAGCCCATGCTGGCGATGGTAGTCGAAGAACAGCGTCTCCGCGCAGCGCTTGCCCTCGTCGTAGCAGGAACGGATGCCGATCGGATTCACTCGGCCCCAGTAGTCTTCGGTCTGGGGATGGACCTCGGGATCACCATAGACCTCGGAGGTCGAGGCCTGGAGGATGCGGGCGCGCAGCCGCTTGGCGAGCCCCAGAGTGTTGATCGCGCCGTGGACACTGGTCTTGGTCGTCTGGACCGGGTCGTGCTGGTAATGGATCGGGGACGCCGGGCAGGCGAGATTGTAGATCCGGTCGACCTCGACATAGAGCGGGATCGTCACATCGTGGCGGACCAGTTCGAAGTCGGGATTGCCGATCAGGTGGCGGATGTTGCGCTTGTCGCCGGTGAAGAAGTTGTCGACGCACAGGACCTCGTTGCCGGCGGCGAGCAGGCGGTCGCAGAGGTGCGAGCCGAGGAAGCCGGCGCCGCCGGTGACCAGCACGCGCTTCCCGCCGGTGTCGACCGGGACGGTCATTGCGCAGACCCCCGCTGGCGTACTGCGACCGGCACGGCTCGCGGCCCGACGCACCGGCCGACGCTGATGCTGTCCATTTTTCCCCGGCCCTCTTCAGCGACCCCGACGATGGCGCGAGCCGACGACGGTGATCGAACGCCGCGCTTACCACGTTGACGCGGGGTCAACCAGCCCGCAGCAAGCGGACCGCCTCGTCGCGCCCGAAGACATAGAGGAGGAGGCGGAGCGCCGCGCCGCGGTCGTCCGCGAGATCGGGGTCGCGCTCCACGACCATGCGCGCATCGTCGCGGGCGACCTCCATCAGTCCGGCGTGAAGCTCGGCGCGGGCGATGCGGAAGCCCGGCGTGCCGGACTGCCGCGTGCCCAGGATCTCGCCGCCGCCGCGCAGCCGGAGGTCTTCCTCGGCGATCACGAAGCCGTCCTCGGTCTCGCGCATGATGCGCAGCCGGTCGGCCGCGACGGGGCCGAGCGGCGCCTTGTAGAGGAGGAGGCAGACCGAGGGTCGTTCCCCCCGTCCGACCCGGCCACGGAGCTGGTGAAGCTGGGCGAGGCCGAAGCGCTCGGCATGTTCGATGACGATGATCGTGGCATCCGGCACGTCGACACCGACCTCGACCACCGTGGTGGCGACGAGGACGCGGAACACCCCCGACCGGAAGGCCGCCATCTGCCTGTCGCGCTCGGCCGGCTTCATCTGACCGTGGGCGAGGCCGACGACCGGGCCGAGGGCTTCGGTCAGCGCCTTGTAGCGATCCTCCGCCGCGGCGACCTCCAGGTCCTCGGACTCCTCGACTAGCGGGCAGATCCAGTAGGCCTTGGCGTCGCGGGCGATGGCGTCGCGGACCCGCGCCACCACCTCGTCGAGACGGGCGAGCGGGACGACGCGCGTCTCGATCGGCTTCCGGCCTGCCGGCTTCTCGGTCAGCCGCGAGACATCCATGTCGCCGTAATAGGTGAGGACGAGGGTGCGCGGGATGGGGGTCGCGGTCATCACCAGCACGTCGGTCGCCTTGCCCTTGGCGGTCAGCGCGAGGCGCTGGTGGACCCCGAAGCGGTGCTGCTCGTCGACCGCGACGAGACCGAGGTCGTGGAAGGCGACCCCCGCCTGGAAGATGGCGTGCGTGCCGACGACCAGGTCGATGTCACCCGACTCGAGCCCGGCAAGGGTCGCCTCGCGGTCGCGGGGGGGGGGGGGGGGGGGGGGGGGGGGGGGGGGGGGGGGGGGGGG